>DASXQC010000369.1:0-10940 GCA_036493235.1 Reyranella sp. | reverse complement strand
TCGCAAGCAGCTCGACCTCGCCGCCGAGCAGCGCAAGTCGGGCGCGCTGGTGATCCCGCAGGTGAGCTGCCGGCCGCTGAACTTCGAGTTCACCTTCGCCGAGCCGTTCATCTTCGACGTCATGAAGTTCATGAACGAGCTCAGCCAAGCCGACGCCAAGGCGCCTGGCACGCGTCGCCGTGCTTATGTCGATCCGGCGTGGCGCGAGAAGCTGCGCAATGAGGTGACGCCGCTGTTCCGCAACTGGTGGGACCGCGTGATCATCGCCTGGTCGGCGTCGCACCGCGAGCTGGAGGAGCAGCCGCTCAGCGTGGCCGCGGCGAAGCTCGGCAAGGACCCGGTCGACCTCGCCCTCGACATCGCTCTGGCCGACGATCTGCAGACGCGCTTCCGCATGGCCGTGATGAACTTCGACGAGAAGGAAGTGGCCGAGCTGATCACCGATCCCAACACGATCATCGCCCTGTCGGATGCGGGCGCGCACGCCAACCAGCTCTGCGACGCCTGCTACTCGACCTATCTGCTCGCCCATTGGGTGCGCGAGCGCGGCACGTTCACGATCGAGGAGGCCGTGCACAACCTCACCCAGCGGCCGGCGGAGACCTTCGGCATCACTGACCGCGGCGTGCTGGCCGAAGGCAGGCCGGCCGACGTCGTGGTGTTCGACCCGAAGACTGTCGGCCCCGGCCCGCTCAAGCGGGTGTACGATCTGCCGGCCGGCGCCGACCGCCTCGTTTCCGAGGCACACGGCATCGCCGCCGTGATCGTCAATGGCCAGATCATCCGGCGCGACGGGAAGGACGCCGTCGCCGCCAACGACCGCCTGCCCGGCCGCGTTCTCAGAAACGGCAGAGCGGCCTGAGGCTCTCCCCCTCCCTGCCTCCCCCGTCTGACGGGGGAGGTGCCCAAAGGGCGGAGGGGGAAGCGACGCGAAGGACATCAGAGGGAGAGAATCATGATCCACGTCATCGCCATCATCACCGCCAACCCCGGCAAGCGGGATGAAATACTCAAGAACTTCAAGGCCAACGTCCCCGCGGTCCATGCCGAGAAGGGCTGCATCGAATACGGCGCGACCGTCGACACCGACGGCGGCCCGTTCGCCAAGTTCGGGCCGGACACCTTCGTCGTCATCGAGAAATGGGCGACAATGGACGACCTCAAGGCTCACGGCGCGTCAGCGCACATGAAGGCGTATGGCGAGAAGAACAAGGGTCTTGTGGCCAACCGCGCCGTGCACGTGCTGCAGAACGCATGATCCACGTCATCGCCATCATCACCGCCAAGCCCGGCAAGCGGGACGAGATCCTCGGCCACTTCCGCGCCAACGTGCCGGCGGTGCGCGCCGAGAAGGGCTGCATCGAGTACGACGCCACGGTCGACACCGAAGGCATGGGCTCGTTCCAGACCAAGTTCGGCCCCGACACCTTCGTCGTGGTCGAGAAGTGGGAGAGCACCGACGCGCTGAAGGCGCATTCGGCCGCGCCGCACATGGCCGCCTACGCCGCCAAGACACGCGAGAACATCGCCAGCCGCGTCATCCACGTGCTCTCGCCGACTTGATCTCCATCAGCGACACCGACATCGCCGCCTACGACAGAGACGGCGTCGTCTGCCTGCGCGGGCAGTTCGACGAGCGCTGGATCGACCGCATGCGCGCGGCGATCGAGCGCGACCTCGCCTCGCCCGGCCCGAACGCGACCAACTTCGCCGAGGGCAGTACGGCCGGGAAGTTCTTCGGCGACATGTTCATGTGGAAGTCCGATCCGGACTTCCGTGCTGCTGCGCTCGAGTCCCCTGCTCCGGCCATTGCCGCCCGACTGATGGAGTCGGAGGGCGCCGATTTCTTCTACGATCAGCTGTTCGTGAAGGAGCCCGGCACGGCCCACCCGACGCCGTGGCACCAGGACCAGCCTTACTGGCCGGTGAAGGGCTGGCAGATCACGTCTGTGTGGATCGCCCTCGACCCGATCGACCGCGGCAACGGCGCGGTCGAGTTCATCGCCGGCTCGCACAAATGGGGCGTGAACTACCGGCCGACGCCTTTCCGCAAAGGGCACGAGATCAAGTTTACGTCGAGTGATTTGCAGCAGATTCCCGATATCGATGCCGAGCGCCGCCGATATGACATCCGTTGGTGGCCGATGGCGCCAGGCGACTGCCTGGTCTTCCACGCCATGATCGTGCATGGGGCGCCTGGAAACGACACGCCGGGCGCGAGACGCCGCGGCCTGTCGCTGCGCTACACTGGCGACGATGCACGCTACGACCCTCGGCCGGGCACCTTCCAGTTTCCCCATGCGCCGGACCTTGAAGCCGGCGCGAACATGACCTGCGATCTCTTTCCGCGCGCCTGGCCCAAGCCGCGATAGCGCCGCGTAATGGCACGTTCCGTGCTCGGATGTAGGCCTTCGGACCTGACCGGCCGTCATCATCGCGACACTAGCGGCGCGCTAGATGTCCACGGCCAGGAGGAATGCCATGGACTCCAAATCTCCCATGCCGTCCGCGCCGCAGAATGCGCGGGGCCGTTGTGATTTCGAGCGCATCGCCCTGCTGCTCCAGGGCGGCGGCGCGCTCGGCTCGTACCAGGCCGGCGTCTACCAGGCGCTCGCCGAGGCCAACCTCCATCCGGATTGGGTCGCCGGCATCTCGATCGGCGCCATCAACTCCGCCCTGATCGCCGGCAACCCGCCGGAGCGCCGCGTCGATCGGCTGCGCGAGTTCTGGGAGACCATCACCCGCTCGCCGCTCGGCGCGCCCATGATCCCGGGCGAAATCCGCAACGACATGTTCCACCAGATGCTCAACCAGACCCGCGCAGTCGGCGCGATCCTGTGGGGCGCCCCGGGCTTCTTCAAGCCGCGCATCCCGCCGCCGATCTTCATGCCGGTCGACTCGGTGGGCGACCTGAGCTTCTACGACGTCTCGCCGCTCAAGGACCTGCTCGGCCGGCTGGTCGACTTCAACCGGGTGAATGCGGGCGAGATGCGGCTCAGCATCGGCGCGACCCACATCAAGACCGGCAACAGTGTCATCTTCGACACGACCGAGCGGAAGATCGGCCCGGAGCACGTGATGGCGAGCGGCTCGCTGCCGCCGGGCTTCCCGGCCACCGAGATCGACGGCGAGTACTACTGGGACGGCGGCGTGGTCTCCAACACGCCGTTGGAATGGGTGCTCGATGCCGCGCCGCGCCTCGACACGCTCGCCCTTCAGATCGACCTGTGGAGCGCACGCGGAGAGCTGCCGCGTGACATGATCGAGGTCGACACCCGGCTGAAGGACATCCGCTACTCCAGCCGCACGCGCCTCAACACCAATCAGTTCCGCAAGATCCAGGCGATGCGCCGGGCGACCGCCAAGTTGCTGAAGGAGATGCCCGAAGCGCTGCGCAATACGGCGGAGGCGCAGCTGCTGGCGCCAGAGGCCGGCGACAAGGTCTACAACATCATCCAGATGATCTATCGCGCCCGTGTCTACGAGGGCGCGTCGAAGGACTACGAAGTTCTCGCGCCGCACGATGGAGGAGCATTGGGCCTCGGGCTACCGGGACATGACCCGCACCCTCGCCTATCCCGAAGTGCTGCAGCGACCGCAGAGCCCTGACGGCGTCTTCACCTTCGACCTCAAGCACCAACCTGGAGAGTAACGCGTCATGAAGATTGCCGATGTCCGCGCCAAGGCCTTCGCCATGCCGCTCAACAACCCCGCCTACCCGCCGGGCCCGTATAAATTCTACAACCGAGAATTCATCGTCATCAGCTACCGCACCGATCCGGCCCTGCTGCAGAAGGTCGTGCCCGAGCCGCTCACGCCGGCCGGCAACACGGTCAGCTACGAGTTCATCCGCATGCCCGATTCGACGGGCTTCGGTGACTACACCGAGACCGGACAGGTCATCCCGGTGCACTACAAGGACAAGGACGGCACCGTGCAGGAAGGCGGCTACGTCCAAGCCATGTATCTCGACGACGAGGGGCCGATCGCCGGCGGGCGCGAGATCTGGGGATTTCCCAAGAAGCTCGCCACGCCGCTGGTCAGCCACCAGAGCGAGACGCTGGTCTGCACGCTGCATTTCGGCAACGTGCTCTGCGTCAACGCGACCATGGGCTACAAGCACCGCGAGCTCGACCATGCGCCGATCCAGAAGTCGCTGGCGAAACCCAACTTCATGATCAAGATCATCCCGCACGTCGATTGCACGCCGCGTATCTGCGAGCTGGTGCGCTACTACTGCGAGGACGTCACCGTGAAGGGCGCCTGGAGCGGCCCGGCGGCGCTGCAGCTGTTCGACCACGCGCTGTGCGACGTCGCCCGCCTGCCGGTGCGCGAGGTGATTTCGGCCACCCATTTCGTCACCGACCTCACGCTCGGCCTGGGCGAGGTCGTGCATGACTACCTGGCCAAGGACTAAGAGGAGTTTTCGATGGCTCGCTTCGACAAACAGGTCGGCGTCATCACCGGCGCCGCCAGCGGCATCGGCAAGGAGATCGCGCTGCGCTACGCCGCCGAGGGCGGCACGCCGGTGATCGCCGATCTCAACCTCGACGCCGCCAAGGCGACCGCCGAGGAGATCAAGGGCAAGGGCGGCGATGCCTTCGCCGTCGCCATGAACGTGATCGACGAGGAAGGCGTGAACAAGGGCGTTGCCGACGTCATGGCCAAGTACGGCCGCATCGACCTGCTGGTCAGCAATGCCGGCGTCCAGATCGTGCACCCGCTGGTCGACTTCCCCTACGCGGACTGGAAGAAGCTGCTGTCGATCCATCTCGACGGTGCGTTCCTGACCACCAAGGCCTGCCTCAAGCACATGTACGCCGCCAAGTCGGGTGCGATCGTCTACATGGGCTCGGTGCATTCCAAGGAAGCCTCGCGGCTGAAGGCGCCCTACGTCACTGCCAAGCACGGGCTGATCGGCCTCTGCAAAGTCGTGGCCAAGGAAGGCGCGGAGTTCCACGTCCGCGCCAACGTCGTCTGCCCGGGCTTCGTGCGCACGCCGCTGGTCGACAAGCAGATTCCCGAGCAGGCGCGCGAGCTGCACATCAGCGAGGAGCAGGTGGTCAAGACGATCATGCTGAACGACACGGTCGACGGCGAGTTCACCACCACCGACGACGTTGCCGACTGCGTGTTGTTCTTCGCCGGCGCCAAGACCAACGCGCTGACCGGGCAGTCGATCGTGGTCAGCCACGGCTGGTTCATGCAGTAGGCCGGCAACAGGCAATAGTGTACGGCGGCGCGATTGGTAAGATCGCGCATGTCCGTACCTTCGCATCAGGATCATGACCATTCCGGTCATGATCACGATCATGATCACAATGGTAAGCACGACCACGGCCACAGCCTTGGCGGCCATGGGCACTCCCATGCGCCGGCGAGCTTCGATCGCGCCTTCCTGATCGGCATCACCCTCAACACCGGCTTCGTGATCGCCGAGGCGGCGTACGGCTTCATCGCCAACTCGCTCGCCCTGCTGGCCGACGCCGGACACAATCTCAGCGACGTACTGGGACTGCTGCTGGCCTGGGCCGCGGCCTCGCTCGCCAAGCGCCGGCCAAGCGCGCGCTTCACCTACGGCATGAAGCGCACGCCGATCCTCGCCTCGCTCGCCAACGCCATGCTGCTGCTGGTGGCGAGCGGCGCGATCGTGCTCGAGGCGGTGCGGCGGCTGGGCGACCCCGCGCCGGTCGCGGAGATGACCGTGATCTGGGTGGCGCTGATCGGCATCTTCATCAACGGCGTCACAGCGCTGGGCTTCATGGCCGGCCGCAAGAACGACCTCAACATCCGCGGCGCCTTCCTGCACATGGTGGCCGATGCCGTGGTCTCGTTCGGTGTTGTCCTGAGTGGCCTGGTGGTGCTCTACACCGGCTGGCAGTGGCTCGACCCGGCGGTCAGCATCGTGATCGCCCTGGTGATCGTGGCCGGCACCTGGTCGCTGCTCCGGGAGTCGATCAACCTGTCGCTCGACGCAGTCCCCGAGCGGATCGACCGGCGGGCGATCGAGACCTATCTCAACGGCCTGTCCGGCGTCACCGAGGTGCACGACCTGCACATCTGGGCCATGAGCACGACCGAGGTCGCGCTGACAGCGCATCTCGTGCGGCCCGGCGCCACGCTCGACGACGGTCTGCTGGCGACGGCCTGCACCGATCTCTCGACTCGCTTCGGCATCGGCCACGCCACCCTGCAGATCGAGTCAGGCGACCCCGCTCACCCCTGCATCCTGGCGCCATCGGAAGTCGTCTAGTCTTTGGAGACGGTTTCGGCCTCGGCTCCCACGGGCGCGAAGCTGTCGAGCCAGCGCCGCGCCTCGTGCTGTTCGCGGAAAATACGGATCGGCCGCTCCAGGCCGCGCACGGTATCGGCATAGACCATTGCCGAGGCGTAGGCGGCTTCGTTGTCGGCGACGATGGCGATCGGGCCGATCGGCTCGCGTGCGGCGTGGTCACGCACCGCCCGGCCAACGCTCTGCATCAGAGCAGTATCGAATACAGTCGACATGCCGCTCACCACGAACATCTTGCGGTAGCTGCCAACCGGCTGCATCGCCTCGATATAGGCGCCGAATTCGTGTGGCGCGACGTCGTCCCGGGCGACGGCGATCACCAGGCGTTGGGGATGGGAAATGGTCCATGACAGCGGCATGCGGAATTGATCTTCGCACAAAAGAGCGCTTTGATCCCCGTCTTCTAATTCGAGGGAAACGCCATGACGGAAGAGAACAAGTGGATCGGCAAACGCACCCCCCGTCCCGACGGTGCTGACAAGGTCACCGGCCGGGCGGCCTATGCGGCCGACACCACCATGCCCGGCATGATCTGGGGCAAGGTCCTGCGCAGCCCCCACGCGCATGCGCGCATCACGTCGATCGACACCTCCAAGGCCGAGAAGCTGCCGGGCGTGCGGGCGGTCGCGACCTCCAAGGACATCGTCGACTTCCCGATCGAGAAGGGCCCGGTGATGTTGGGCATCCAGGACATGCGCTGGATGAGCCGCAACGTCATGGCTCGCGAGAAGGCGTTGTTCCACGGCCACCCGGTCGCCGCCGTCGCCGCCGACAGCCAGGCGATCGCCGCCGAAGCCTGCAAGCTGATCAAGGTCGACTACGAGGTTCTGCCCTGGGTGATCGACGTCGACGAGGCAAAGGCCGACGGCGCGCCGATCCTGCACGGCCACGTGAAGTTCGGCGACAAGCCGTCCAACATCTCCGAGGTCCAGGAGGTCAAGCTGGGCGACCTCGAGGCCGGCTTCAAGGACGCCGAGGTTGTCGTCGAGCGCACCTTCAAGACCGAGGCCGTGCACCAGGGCTATATCGAGCCGCACGCCTGCCTCGTCGCCTACACCGACGGCAAGGTCACGGTATGGAGCTCGAGCCAGGGCCAGTTCATGGTCCGCGCGATGTGCGCGCTGCTTTCGGGCATCCCGCAAAGCGACATCCGCGCCATCCCGGCCGAGATCGGCGGCGGCTTCGGCGGCAAGACGATCGTCTATCTCGAGCCGGTGGCACTGGCGCTGTCGCGCAAGTCGGGCCGGCCGGTGAAGATGGTGATGTCGCGCGAGGAGGTGATGCGCGCGTCGGGCCCGACCTCGGGCTCCTCGAGCTGGGTCAAGATCGGCGCCAAGAAGGACGGCACCATCGTCGCCGGCCACGGCATCTTCTACCTGCAGGCCGGCGCCTTCCCGGGCTCGCCGATCCGCGGTGCGGCGGGTTGCGCCTTCGCGCCGTACAACATCCCGAACGTCCTCTCGAAGGGCTTCGGCGTCGTCTCCAACCGTTCCAAGGTCGCGGCCTACCGCGCGCCGGGCGCGCCGATCGGCGCCTTCTCGGTCGAGAGCGTGATGGATGAGCTGGCCGAGAAGCTCGGCCTCGATCCGCTCGAGTTCCGGATGAGGAATGCCGCCAAGCAGGGCACCAAGGCCGCGCACGGCCCGGTGTTCCCGGTGATCGGCTACGAGGAGACGCTGCGCCAGGCGCTGGCCAGCGAGCACTACAAGTCGCCGCTCGGCCCCAACCAGGGCCGCGGCGTCGCCTCCGGCTATTGGTTCAACGCCGGCGGCGAATCGAGCGCCAACGTCAACATCACCGAGGACGGCAACGTCATCGTTATGACGGGCCATCCCGACATTGGCGGCAGCCGCGCCTCGACCGCCAACATCGCCGCCGAGCTGCTGGGCATCCATCCCAGCCGCATCAACGTGCTGATCGGCGACACCAACAGCGTCGGCTTCTCCAACCTGACCGGCGGCAGCCGCGTCACCTTCGCTTCGGCGATGGTGGTGACTCAGTCGGCCGAGAACGTCATCAAGCAGCTGTGCAACCGCGCCGCCAAGATCTGGAAGATCGACGAGGAGGCGGTCACCTGGGACAACGGCTTCGCCCGCCCGGCCGGCGAGAACGCCGGCAACTTCGAACCGCTGTCGCTGAAGCAGATCGCCGCCAAGGCATCGGAGACCGGCGGGCCGATCGGCGCCACCACGCAGCTCAACACCGCCGGCGCCGAGGGTGGCTTCTCGACCCACGTCGCCGACGTCGAGGTCGATCCACCCACCGGCAAGATCAAGGTCATTCGCATGACCTGCTTCCAGGACGTCGGCCGCGCGATCCATCCCGACTATGTCGAGGGCCAGCTGCAGGGTGGCATGGCGCAGGCGATCGGCTGGGCGCTGAGCGAGGAGTACATCTACAACAAGCGCGGCCAGGTCGATAACCCGGGCTTCCTCGACTACCGCATGCCGGTGGCCTCGGACCTGCCGATGCTCGAATGCGGCATTATCGAGATCCCGAACCCCAAGCATCCGCAGGGTGTGAAGGGCGTCGGCGAGGTGCCGCTGGTGCCGGGCATGGCCGCCGTGCGCAACGCCGTCTACAAGGCGATCGGCATCCGCTTCGACCACCTGCCGATCTCGCCGCCCAAGGTGCTCGACGCGCTCGAGCCCGAGCCGTTCAGGCAGGCGGCGGACTGAGTGAATCTCGCGTGAAAGGGCGGTGTAAGGCCGCCCTGCCAGACTGCGGGCCGTCAACCTTGCATGGAGAACGCCATGAAAGTGATGACGGCCCTTCCTCTTTTCGCCGCCGTCCTGCTGCCCGAAATCGCCGTCGCACAAGGCACTGACGCGGCCTACTGCGCAGCGCTGTCGGAGAAGTTCGACTCCTATCTCGATACTGCCGGCGACAAGGGCGGGCGGGCCACGCCGACCGACATCGTGATGGCGCAAGGCAGGTGCAGGTCGGACCCGGCCTCGGCCATCCCGATCCTGGAGAAGGCGCTGAAGGGCGCACGCCTCAGGCTGCCGTCCCGAGGATAGGGCCGCGGCCAACCGTCCGCGCAACCGCGCGGAGGCGGCAGTGTTACGTTCGGCGATGACTTCCGACGCTCCCGCTGCGCGCGCCAGCAAGGTCCCCGAGATCACGCTCCTGTTCTGGGTGCTCAAGATCGCCGCGACGACCTTGGGCGAGACCGGCGGCGACGCGGTGACCATGTCGCTCGGCTGGGGCTATCTCGCCGGCACCGCCTTGTTCGCCGGCCTGTTCGCGGTCTGCGTCGCCGCGCAGGTCACTGCCGGGCGCTTCCGTCCCTGGCTCTACTGGCTGACCATCGTCGCCACCACCACGGTCGGCACGACGCTGGCCGACTTCGCCGACCGCTCGCTCGGCATCGGCTATGTCGGCGGCTCGTCGCTGTTGTTCGCCCTGCTGATCGCCACGCTCGTGTTGTGGTACCGCACCATGGGCTCGGTCTCGGTCGACACGGTGAGCACGCCGGCGGTCGAGCTCTTCTACTGGACCACCATCCTGTTCTCGCAGACCCTGGGCACCGCGCTGGGCGACTTCCTCGCCGACACCTCGGGCCTGGGCTATGCCGGCGGCGCGCTGGTGTTCGGCGCGGCGCTGGTGGCGATCGCGCTGGCCTGGTGGCTCACCGAGATCAGCCGCGTCTTCCTGTTCTGGGCCCGCCTTCATCCTGACCCGGCCGCTCGGTGCCACGGTCGGCGACTTCCTCGACAAGCCGCACGCCGACGGCGGCCTGGCGCTCGACCGCTTCACGGCCTCGGCAGTGCTGGGGGGCTTCATGATTGCCTGCCTGGTCGCCTTCACGCAGCGTCCGGCAGCGAAGGCGCATGGCGCCACCTGAACGCGCTTATCCCAGAATTGTCACCACCTCGCGCCTATGTGAAGAGGCACCCTTGAGTTCGCTACCGCACCACGCTTCGCAGCCCCAGGCGAGGAGCAGCCTTTGTTCAGGTTCGACCGACGCAACGAACCACCCGACCCGCCCGACGGCGACGACACCCATTTCCAGGAGTCGCTTGCGCGCCTGACGGCGCAGCTTGCCGCCCGCAATCCCAAGCCCGCAGTGGGCGTGCCGCCGCTGCGCTCCACGACGCCGAAGGCCGCGCCGACAAAGCCAACCGCCAAGCCACAGGATGTGATCCGCGAAGTCGTGCGCGAGCGTGCCGCCGAAGCGCCCGTCGCGCCACCAGCCACGCCACCCGTCGCGCGGCGTCCGCCGCCTGCGCCCCCTCCGCCGTCTCCGTCGCCGCGGGCCAACCGCGTGCCGCCGACCATGGCGCCAATCCGCGAGACCTTGAGGGCGCCGGAACCGTCGCGCGCGTCGCCGGCCGACAGGCCCGCGCCCGTGCCGCCGACCTTCGCCCCGGTGTCGCCAACCGTCGTGCGAGAAGCGACACCACGTGCGGTGGAACCGCCGCGCGCGTCGCTTCCACCGAAGCCCGCGCCCGTGCCGCCGACCTTCGCCCCGGTGTCGCCAACCGTCGTGCGCGAAGCGACACCGCGTGCGCCGGAACCGTCGCGCGCGTCGCCTCCACCGAAGCCCGCGCCCATTCCACCGACCGTTGCTCCAGTGCGCGAGGCCACACCGCCAACACCTGAACCGCCGCGTGCACCGCCGCCGCCGAAGCCCGCACCTGCGCCA
>DASXQC010000368.1:0-5695 GCA_036493235.1 Reyranella sp. | reverse complement strand
TGGTGGGCGCCGTGCGCCTTCAGGGTCATGTCGGGCATGGCCTTATCCTTTACGTCATTTCCACCCGTACGCCAGCACGCGCTCGACGAACGGTGGCACGGTGAGCGTGGCGGGGCCGTAGATATGCTCGCGGAACAGGTTGGTATTTCCGGTCGGTTCGAGGTTGAGCTCGACGGTGTGGGCGCGCGGGTTATGGCGTCGAACCTGCAGCACGTAGCCCGCAGCAGGATAGACCTCGCCCGAAGTGCCGATCGCCAGGAACAGACCGCAGCGGTCCAGCACATCGTCGATCTCGCCCATGTGCTGAGGCATCTCGCCGAACCAGACGATGTTGGGCCGCAATTCACCCACCGCCTTGCAGTGCGGGCAGACCGACTGCGGCGTCAGGTCCTCGTCGGACACGGTGACCGTGCCGCAGCTCATGCAGCGGATCTCGCCGTCGCGGCCATGCATGTGCAGCACGTGCTTCGACCCCGCCATCTCGTGCAAGGGATCGATGTTCTGGGTCACGATCGTGACCTCGCCGTCGTACTTCTGCTCCAGCATGGCCAGCGCCTTGTGCGCGGCATTCGGCACGATATGCGCGGCGCGGAATTTCTTCCGGGTGTCGTTGTGGAAATCGAGCACCTTCTTTTTGTCGCGCTGCCAAGCGGAGAGCGTGGCGACGTCTTCCAGGTTGACCCGGGTCCACAACCCATCCTTGTCACGGAACGTGTCGATCCCGCTTTCCTTTGAAATACCGGCGCCGGTCAGCACCACGATGCCCGGCGGCATAAAGTCCTGATGCATGAGAGGCACCCTGGCGTGCTAGAACATATTCCGTCCGGCAAGCCGGACGGAATATGCCTCTTGCAACAAATATCACCCGCCCGCGCATTTCCGATCGGATGGAACCGCAAGCGGTTCCATCCGATCGGAAATCGCTCTATAGGGTCGGCAGTATGGCCATCGGAGTTCTCTTCGTCTGCACCGGCAACATCTGCCGCTCGCCCATGGCGGCGGGGGTTTTTCGCACGCTCGTGGAACGTGCGGGGATGGAGGATGACTTCGTCATCGATTCGGCCGGCACCTTCGACGGCCAGGTCGGCCAGCCCGCATCGCCGCTCGCCGTAGAGACCGCCAAGTTGCGCGGCTACAACATCACCGGCCATCGCGCCAAGCTGCTGACCGTCAACCTGGTGAAGCAGTTCGACCTGCCGATAGCGATGGATCGCACCCATCTCGCCGCCCTGCGCTGGATGGTGGCGCGCGAGCGCCAGGACATCCCGACGCTGCTGATGCGGTTTGCGCCCGAGCTCAACCTCGACGAGGTGGCCGACCCGTACGGCGGGCCGGCGGCCGGCTACGACCAGGCGATGGACCTGATCGAGGCGGGCTGCCGCGGCCTGTTCGACGGCTTCTGCTCTGAGCTCAAAGCGGCCAGGTCCGGTTGAGCTCGCCGAAGCGGTTCAGCACGTTGAAGGTCAGCCGCGAGACGTCGTTGTCGAAGCCCTTGGCCGGCAGCGCGCCGCAGTAGCAGATCGAGCCGACCGAGAAGACCGCGCCGCCCTTGGGCTTCTCGAAGTAGGTCATGTCCGCGCGGATCAGCTGGTCGAGCGTTTCGCCGGTGATCGTCGTGTCGAGGCCGAGCCGTTCCTCGTGCACGACGACGAAGTGCTTGCGATCGTGCCCACCCGAGGAGGCGAGCACCACGGCGTTGAGCGGGCTGCCCTGACGCTTGTCGAGGCGGTCGAGCTCGAAGCCCGCCGCGCCGCCGCCCGAGAAGCCGTAGTCGCCGAACACATCGTCCGACTTCACGCCGTCGAAGATCCAGGCGTGGTGGTTGTCGCGCGAGGCCGGCCCCCGGCGATAGGCATCGCCCCAGAAGGTGCCCTGGCTGGTGAAGCCGATGCCGCACAGCGCCTGGGGCGCCCGGTCGCTGCGCCGCCATAGCCCGCCATATTCGCCGTCGAAGGCGTGATAGTACTCGCCCGGCTCGGCAGCCCAGGTGCGGATGCCGCCTTCGGTACGCCGCACCTCGATCGCGCCCGGCACCTTGTCGCTGAGTGCCACTCGCCAATAGAAGCCGTTGCCGCCGAGATACATCAGCCGGCCGCCGTCATCGATATAGTCCTGCAGCGCATCGAGCGTGTTCTCGGTGTGATATTCCGGATGCGCGCCGGTCAACACGACCTTGTAGGGATCGAGTAGCGCCTTGCCCTCGGCGTGCAGGTCGTGGTCGGTAATGACGTCGAAATCGACGCCCATCTTGTCGAGCCAGGCGGTGAGATGCGAATCCGCCGGGATGTGGCGCAGGCCGGAGCCGCGCTGGTCGAGCAATGCCAGGAAGTTCGGCCGCCAGGTGAGCAGGGGCCTGAGCCGCGAGGAGTAGGCCACGCCCGAGCCGTCGCGATGATGGTTGTAGGTCGCGAGCCCGTAGTCCTTGTGCTCGTCGGGATTGTTGGGCGCGGCCTTCCACTGCGCGACCCGCAGCCGGAAGTCCTCATTGAACAACTCGCGCTGGAAGTTGGTGTAGACCTGGTAGGTGAAGGTCGAGGCGAGATAGACGACCTTCGACGTGGGCTTCCCGAGTTCGGGTCGCACGAAGAACGGGATCACGTCGCGGTGCGTCTCGTACGACAAAGCCATGCCGTAGACGCCGCTCCTCAGCCCGTCCGGCACGGTGAAGCTGAAACTGTCGTCCCAGCCGCAGTCGTGCAGGTCGTCGTCATGGAAATGGATCGCGCCGTACTGGTGCGGCGCCTTCTTCCAGTCGCGCTCGGCACCGGTCCAGGAGGCACCCTTCATCGCGCGCGTCGGCAGGTTGACCAGCCGGCCATGCAGGCCGTTGGGGCCGGTGTCCTCGACCTCCAGTGAGTCCATGCGGCGGGCGAAGTCCCAGGCCGCGATGCCGGCGATCGCCGGCGCCTCGATCTTGCCGTTGAAGCAGCGATGGGCCGGCCGGTCCGCGCCTGCCTCGGCGCCGATCAGGATCGGTTGCGCGGCCTCGATCACCAGCACCGGCGCGGTGAGGCTCGCATCGCCCTCGTCGTCGGTGGCGAAGGCACGTTTCAGCGGCTGCTGGCCGACGCGCAGCATGCCGGTGCTGGTGTCGGCGCTCGCCCAGACGCGATACCAGGTGTGGGCGCGCAGAGGTTTGCCGACCGCGACCTTGGCGTTGCCAACCTCGAGCGTCATGCCGTTGGGCGTCAGCACCAGGGCAAATCCCAGGCCCGTCGCGGGATCGCGGCGCGAGATCACCGTCTGCGCACCGTCGGTCGGCAGGGTCGGCCAGATCAGCGCCTCGACCGACACCGCCTGTGGCAGGGCGATCTTCGCCGCGCCCTCGACGATGGCGTAGGAGCCCGGCCGCGCGTGCTGCACCTTCGAGGGATAGCGGCCGGCGAACACGCTGGACTGGTCCTCGAATATCGTGCCGGTGCCGCTGGGATTGGGATCGCCGCAAACGATGCGCACCAGGCTGGCGGAGAAGGGTCCCGTGCCGTGGCTCGAGATCTTGAAGGCGATGGTCTCGCCGGCGCGTACCGAGATGCGGTCGGCGTAGCCGATAAGCTGTGCAGTCACGTTGTGTCTCCTCCGTCGGACGATATAGTCGCCGCACTTCGGGAGGAATGTCATGTCGAAGATCACGCGTCGGACGGCGCTCGCCGGGCTGGTCGCGGCTCCCCTGGCGGCCCCCTCCCTGACGAGGGCCGATGCCTATCCGGGCAAGCCGATCCGCATGATTGTCCCGTTCGCGCCGGGTGGCACGACCGACCTGCTGGGCCGCATCGCGGCTGAGCACTTGCAGAACGCCTGGGGCGCCAAGGTCGTGGTCGAGAACAAGAGCGGCGCCGGCGGGAATATCGGCGCGGACGCGGTCGCCAAGGCGCCGCCGGACGGCTACACGCTGCTGCTCGGCACGGTCGGCACCGCCGTCACCAACCAGTTCCTCTACAAGTCGATGCCCTACGATACCGCGACTGCCTTCGCGCCGGTGGCGCTGTTCGGCGAGGTCGCCAACGTGCTGGCGGTGAGCAAGAGCCTGCCGGTCAGCACGGCCAAGGAATATGTCGAGTATTGCAAGAAGCAGGGGCCGGGGAAGGTGAGCTTCGGCTCGCCGGCGGTTGGCGGCACCGGCCATCTGGCGATGGAGTATTTCGAGACGCTCGCCGGCTTCAAGGTCGAGCACGTCGTCTATCGCGGCAGCTCGCTGGTGCTGCAGGACCTGCTGGCCGGCAACATCCCCAGCACCATGGACAACCTGCCGCCCTACCTGCCGCACATAAACACCGGCACGCTGAAGGCGCTGGGCGTGAGTTCGAGCAAGCGCTGGTTCGCGCTGCCCGACGTGCCGACCATCGCCGAGCAGGGCTTCGACGGCTTCGATGCCGCGCCCTGGTGGTATGTCGCGGCGCCGGCCAACACGCCGAAGGAGATCGTGCAGAAGCTGTCCGACGAGCTGGTTAAGGGCGGCAAGCTGCCCGCCACCGTCAAGAAGATCCGCGATGCCGGCGCGGCCGAGCTGGTCGGCTCGTCCGATGAGCTCGCCGCGCACATCAAGAAGGAGACGGTGAAGTGGAAGAAGGTGGTCGAGGCCGCCGGGCTGCAGCCGCAATGACCCGCAAGGAACTCGCCGGCAAGATCCAGACGGTGCTCGGGTTGATCGAGCCGGAGAAGCTCGGCCGCACGCTGATGCACGAGCACGTGTTGTGTGACATCCGCCCGCCGACGAGTCGCGGCGACAACGATCTTGGCCCCGAGATCACGCTCGAGAATACCTGGCAGATCAACTATGGCCGCGGCCTCAAGCGGGCGGGCCGCAAGTACATGCTCGACCTCGAGGACATCGCCACGCGCGAGGTCGAGATGATGAAGCACGACGGCGGCGACGCCATCGTCGAGCTGACCTGCGGCGGCCTCTCGCCCGACCCCGAGGGCCTGCGCCGCATCGCCCGGGGCACCGGTGTGCATCTCGTCATGGGCTGCGGCTACTACGTCAACGACTACCAGGACCCGCGCAACCAGGGCCGCCAGGTCGACGACTTCGCGAACGAGATGATCGGCCAGATCCTGCATGGCGCCTGGGGCACCGACGTGCGCGCCGGCATGATCGGCGAGATCGGCTGCAGCGCGCCGTGGACCGACCTGGAGAAGCGCGTGATGCAGGCGGCGTTGATCGCCGCCGCGGAGACGGGCGCGGCGATCAACGTCCATCCGGGCCGCGATCCCGACCAGCCGCAGCAGGTCGCCGACTTCGTCAAGGCGGCCGGCCATCCGACCGACCGCATCGTGATCAGCCACATCGATCGCACCGTCTTCGACGAGCCGCGGCTGCTGAAGCTCGCGGACTCCGGCGTGACGATCGAGTTCGACCTGTTCGGCCAGGAGTCGAGCTACTACGGCCTGAGCGACATCGACATGCCGAACGATGCGACGCGTCTGCGCCTGATCCGGGCGCTGATCGACAAGGGCCATCTCGACCGCGTCGTGATCAGCCATGACATCTGCTATCGCACGCGGCTCGCGAGCTTCGGCGGCCACGGCTACGGCCACATCTTCCGCAACGTCGTGCCGATGATGAAGAAGCGCGGCTACAGCGCCCACGAGATCGACGCCATCCTGGTCCGCAACCCGCGCCGACTGCTGACCTTCGCCTAGTCTTTTGCTGGGGGCGCACCACTCCGTGGCGCGTCATGATCTGTGGACCGCGCGC
>DASXQC010000367.1:0-7651 GCA_036493235.1 Reyranella sp. | reverse complement strand
GCTCGACCGCTTCCTGCTGCAGATCGATGTCGGCTACCCCGACGAAGCCGCGGAGCGCGAGATCATGATCCAGACCACCAGCGCCAACGTGCCGGTGGCGACCCAGGCGCTGACCCCGACCGACCTGATGGCGGCGCAGGCACTGGTCCGCCGCCTGCCGATCGGCCAGAGCGTGGTCGACGCGATCCTGAAATTGGTGCGTACCGGCCGGCCGGAGACCTCCGACCTCGACGTCGTGCGCCAGCGCGTGGCCTGGGGCCCCGGGCCGCGCGCCAGCCAGGCCTTCATGCTGGCCGCCCGCGCCCGCGCCATCATCCAGGGCCGCCTCGCGCCCTCGGTCGACGACGTCGTTGCGCTCGCCGGCCCGATCTTGCGCCATCGCATGGCCGTGAACTTCTCGGCCCGGGCCGAGGGCGTCACGGTGGAGGCCGTGATCGCTCAGATGTGCGCCCGCATCGCGTAATCTGGCCTTAGGATCAGCGCCGGAGCCGATGGCCCAGCCGTCAACCCTCAATCGTTCCCTCGAGTTAGCCGGTACCCTGCCCGCGCTGATGGTTGCGGCGGATCGCGTCGCCGCGACCGTGATTCAGGGCGTGCACGGACGACGCCGGGTCGGCCAAGGCGATGCCTTTTGGCAGTACCGGCCGTATCGCGACGGCGACAGCGCCGGCCAGATCGACTGGCGACAAAGTGCCCGCAGCCGCCACCTGTTCGTGCGTGAAACCGAATGGGAGGCGGCGGCGTCGGTATGGCTGTGGCGCGACGCCTCGCCTTCCATGCAGTACGCCTCGCTCAAGAACATCGACACCAAGGCGGTGCGCGCCGAGTTGATCACACTCGCGCTCGCAAGCCTGCTGACCGATGCCGGCGAACGGATCGCGCTCCTCGGCAGCGGCGCGCGGCCGATCTCCGGCCGGGTCGCGGTGCGGCGCGTCGCCGAGACGTTGTTCGACGAAACCCGCGACACGTCCCGTCCGCTGCCGAGCCAGCCGCCGCTGGTGTCGTTGCCGGCGCATGGCACTGTCGTGCTGGTCTCCGACTGGCTCGATCCGCTCGACTCTGTCGAGGCGATGATCCGTCACTATGCGAGCGTCGGCGTCCGCGGCCATCTCGTGCAGGTGCTCGATCCCGCCGAGGAAGATCTTCCGTTCAATGGCCATGTGAAGTTTGAAGGCCTCGAAGCCGAAGGCCAGCACACCATCCGCCGGGTCGAAACCGTACGCACCGCCTATGGCGCACGGCTGGCGGCGCAGAGAGAAGGCCTGCAGCGCCTGTCGCGCTCGGCCGACTGGACCGTGCACCTGCATCGCACCGACCGGCCGCCGCAGACCGTGCTGCTGTCGCTCTATCTCGCCATGGCCGACCTGCGTCGGCTGAACGCGGCGTGAGCGGATGCTGAGTCTCGGGACGCTCGCCTTCGCCGCGCCCGGCATGCTGGCACTCTTGCTGGTGCTGCCGGTGATCTACTGGCTGCTGCGCATGATCCCGCCGCTGCCGCGACTGGTGCGCTTTCCCGCGATCCGCCTGCTGATCGGGCTAGAGCCCAGCGAGCAGACGCCGATGAAGATGCCGTGGTGGCTCCTGTTGCTGCGGCTGCTGCTCGCGACCCTCCTGATTCTCGCCGTGGCGCGACCGCTGCTGAACCCGCAAGCCGAGCTGCCCGGCAAGGGTCCGCTGTTGATCGTGATCGACGACGGCTGGTCGGCGGCGCCGGGCTGGGCCACGCGCGTCGCCCATGCCGAGCGGCTGATCCAGAGCGCCGAACGCGCGGGCCGCCTCGTGGCACTGATTGGCACCGCGCCGCTGCCGCTCGACGCGCCCAGCGTGCGCAAGGGCGCCCTGCGGCCCGACGAGACGCGCACCATCCTGCGCGCATTCCGGCCCAAGGCCTGGCCGACCGATCGTGCCAACGCGGTCAACGAGATCGACCAGTTCAAGCTCGATCCCAGCACCTACGTCGTTTGGCTGAGTGACGGGCTCGAGGGTCCGGGCGCCGACAAGCTGGTCGACCGTCTGCGCAAATTCGACGGCGGCCTGCAGGTCGTGCTGCCCGACGCCGCCGCCACGCCGCTGCTGTTGCTGCCGCCCAACCCCGAGGGCCGCGACCTCAAGGTGACCGCGTTGCGCCCGGTGGCCGACGGCCCGCGCAAGACGGCGGTTCAGGCGGCCGACGACCAGGGCCGTGTGGTCGCCCGCATCGAGCTCGACTTCCCGGCCACCTCGACCAAGGGCGAAGGCGTCCTGCAGGCGCCGCCGGAGCTGCGCAACCGCATGAGCCGCCTCGACCTCGAGGCGCAGGGCGGTGCCGGCAGCACCGTGCTACTCGATGAGCGCAATCGCCGACGGCCGGTCTCGATCCTGGGCGAGCAGGCCGCCGCCAACGGCCAGCCGCTGTTGCAGGAGGTCTACTTCCTCGAGAAGGCGCTCGATCCCTACGTCAGCCTCTCGGTCGGCGATCGCGAGACAGTGCTGAACCGCAACACCGCCGTGCTGCTGATCCCCGACGGCGCCGCGCCGTCCGCCAACGACCGCGATGAGATCGCCAAGTGGATCGAGCGCGGCGGCATCGCCGTGCGTTTCGCCGGCCCCAACCTCGCAGCCGGCGGTGCCGACAATCTCGTGCCGGTGCCGCTGCGCCTGGGCGATCGCGCGCTGGGCGGCGTGATGAGCTGGGGTAATCCGGAGGCGCTGGCCGAGTTCCCGGCCAACAGCCCGTTCGTCGGCATCCCGGTGCCCAAGGACGTGCGCATCTCCCAGCAGGTGCTGGCCGAGCCGACACCCGACCTCGCCGACAAGACCTGGGCGCGCCTGACCGACGGCACCCCGCTGGTCACCGGCGAGAAGCGCGGGCAGGGTTACCTGGTGCTGATCCACACCACCGCCAACACCAGCTGGAGCAACCTCGCGCTGTCGGGCCTGTTCGTCGACATGCTGCAGCGGCTGGTGACCTTGTCGCGCGGCGTGGCCGGCGACGGCGTCAACAAGTCGCTCAAGCCGTGGCGGGTGCTCGACGGCTTCGGCAAGCTCGGCGCGCCGCCGTCCGGCGCGCAGATGCTGCCGCCCGATGCCAACCAGACCTTCGTGCCCAGGCCGACCACGCCGCCCGGCTTCTACGGCGATGAGAACGCGCAGGTCGCTTTCAACATCGGCGGCCATGTCGCGCCGCCCCGGCCGCTGGCGCTGCCGGCCGGCGTCGCGACCGACCGGCTGTCCGAGGGCGGCGAGACCGACCTCGCGCGCTGGTGCCTGCTCGCCGCCGCGATCCTGCTGCTGATCGACCTGCTGCTGTCGCTCTGGCTGCGCGGACTGATGCCGCGCGCGGTCCGCATCGGCCGCGCCGCACCCGTGTCGGTAATCCTCGGGCTGCTGCTCGGCCTCGCTGCTGTCGCCGCCCCGCACGTCACGCAAGCGCAGACACAAGCACAGACACAAACCCCGCCACAGGCGCAGACCGTGGCCGCACCGGCGCCGGACAAGCCCGGCCTGCCGCCGCTCACCGACGAGCAGGCGCTCAAGGGTTCGCTCGACACGCGGCTCGCCTATATCGTCACCGGCGACAAGGAGGTCGACGACCTCAGCAAGGCCGGCCTCGAAGGGCTGAGCGAGGTGCTGCGCAACCGCACCTCCGTCGAGCCGGCCGATCCGGTCGGCCTCGACCTCGAGAAGGACGAGCCGCGGCTCTACCCGCTGATCTACTGGCCGATCACCTCGAGCGAGCCCAACCTCTCGCCGCGAGCCTCGGCCGCGCTCGACCGCTACCTCCGCAGCGGCGGCATCCTGTTCATCGACACGCGCGACCAGCAGATGTCGTTCGACCGCAGCGGCAACGGCAACCCGGATCTCAAGCGTCTGCTGTCGGGCATCGAGGTCCCGCCGCTGATCGCGATGCCGCCCGACCACGTGCTGACCAAGTCGTTCTACCTGCTGTCCGAGATGCCGGGCCGCTTCGCCGGCGGCAAGCTGTGGATCGAGGCCGGCAACGGCCGCGTCAATGACGGCGTCACCACCCTCATCATCGGCTCCAACGATTATGCCGGCGCCTGGGCGGTCGACCAGCGCGGCCGCGGCATCAACCCGGTGATGCCGGGCGGCGAGACGCAGCGCGAGATGGCCTTCCGCGTCGGCGTGAACCTCGTGATGCATGCGCTGACCGGCAACTACAAGGACGACGCGGTCCACCTCAACGACATCATGCAGAGGCTGCGGCGATGAACACCACATCCGCCGTCTCCGTCGCCTTCGATCCGCTGCTGCCGTGGTCGGTCATGATCGGCCTCGCCGCGGCGGGCCTGATCCTGGTGCTGCTCGGCATCCGGGCGCGCGCCCGCGGCATGCTGTGGCGCTCGCTCGCCGTGCTCGTGGTGCTGGCGGCGCTCGCCAACCCGGCCCTGATCGAGGAGCAGCGCAAGCCGATCGCCGATGTGGCGATGATCGTCACCGACGACAGCGATTCGATGGCGATCGGCGATCGCCGCGCCCAGGTCGCGGCCGCGAAGGAGGCGCTGAAGAAGAAGCTTACGCAGCAGGAAGGGCTCGAGGTCAAGGAAGCCACCCTGCCGCCCTCTCACATCCAGCTCGGCAGCGAGCGGCCGGGCGGCACGCGGCTGATCGAGGCCATGCGCTCGGCGCTGGTCGAGGTGCCGCCGGAGCGGCTGGCCGGCGTGATCCTGCTGACCGACGGCCAGGTGCACGACGTCCCGGCCGGCCTGCCGCCGGAGCTGGGTGGCGCACCGGTCCATGCGCTGATCGCCGGCAAGAAGGGTGAACGCGACCGGCTGATCGTGGTCGAGCAGTCGCCCCGCTTCGGCGTGGTCGGCAAGCAGGTGACCGCCAAGTTCCATGTCGAGGATCCTTCGGGCGGCACCGCGCCGGTGACGATCTCGGTCGGTGGCGAAGTGGTGAAGCACATGGACGTGCCGGTCGGCCGCGAGATCGAGCTGCCGATCAACGTCACCAATCCCGGCGCCAACATCGTCGAGCTCGAGGTGGCGCCCGGCCCGAACGAGCTCACGCTCGACAACAACACCGCCATCTTCACCATCAACGGCGTGCGCGATCGGCTGCGCGTGCTGCTGGTCTCGGGCGAGCCCTACCAGGGCGAGCGGGCGTGGCGGAACCTGCTGAAGAGCGATCCCGCCGTCGATCTGGTGCACTTCACCATCCTGCGCACGCCGCAGAAGGACGACTTCACGCCGGTGCGCGAGCTGTCGCTGATCGTCTTCCCGATGCGCGAGCTGTTCGAGCAGAAGCTGAAGGAATTCGACCTCATCATCTTCGACCGCTACGAATCGCAGAACCTGATCACGCGCGACTACTTCCGCAATATCGCCGAGTACGTGAAGAACGGCGGCGCGCTGCTGGTCTCGGTCGGGCCGGTGTTCGCGACCCAGCGCTCGCTCTACCGCACGCCGCTCGGCACCATCCTGCCGACCGCGCCGCTGGGCGACGTGCTGGAGCAGGGCTTCAAGCCCAAGGTCACCGAGATCGGCCAGCGCCATCCGGTGACCGCGAACCTGCCGCAGGAAGGCAAGCCCGGCGGGGAGCCGCAATGGGGCCGCTGGTTCCGGCTGGTCACCGGCCGCACCGACCACGGCAACACCATCCTGTCCGGCGCCGAGGACAAGCCGCTGGTCACGCTCGACCGGGTCGGCGAGGGCCGTGTGGCGCAGCTGATGTCCGATCACCTGTGGCTGTGGAACCGCGGCATCGACGGCGGCGGGCCGCAGCCCGAGCTGGTGCGCCGCATCGCCCATTGGCTGATGAAGGAGCCCGACCTCGAGGAAGAGGCACTGCGCGCCACTTCGGTCGGCGGCCGCATCGAGGTCACCCGCCGCACGCTCGCCGCCACCTTCCCGCAGGTCACCATGACCGCGCCCGGCACGCCGACGCCCGGCCAGCCCAACGCCGGCGCCACCCGCAAGCTCGACCTGCGCCAGATCGCGCCGGGCGTCGGCCAGGCGATCATCGACGTCGACAAGCCTGGCATCTACCGGTTCGATGACGGCACGCTGCGCACCATCGCGGCGGTCGGCAGCCCCGACCCGCTCGAGTTCTCCGATGTGCGTGCGACCGACCAGAAGCTGAAGCCGCTGGTCGAGGCCTCGGGCGGCACCGTCCAGTGGCTGAGCGACACGCCCGACCCCGACATCCGCTCGGTCCGCCCCGGCCGCGCCGCCGGCGGCTCCGGTTGGGTCGGCCTGCGTCGCAACGAGGGCTACACCGTCGCCGGCATCAACCAGACGCCGCTGCTGCCCGGCATCCTGGTCGCGCTCGCCTTCCTGCTGGCGCTGGGCAGCGCCTGGTGGCGCGAGGGGCGCTAACACGGGCGTCCCAAAGCCCACGCCGTCCCGTCCCGCGTCCCACGCGCGTGGGACGCTTAAAACGTTGGCCCACGTACATTTTAGGCGATTCGTCCCACTTCCTGTGTCACCTGCATGTTGGGACGATTGCCGAATTGGCGGGATGTGGGATGAGTTATCCACTGAGCCGTTCGCGCCAACGGCTGAAAATTTACGCGCACTCTTTCCGCCCCATGCAAGCAAAGGTGATTCGATCGGCAGCGAGATCGCTCTCTAGAACGGGCGTGTGCCGCGCACGCCTTCACTTCGATCGGTTGCCGTCTTCGTTGCCGCTGGACGGGCGCTGAGCTTCGTTGCCGCTGCCAGCGCGCTCGGCCTGACGCCCTCGGCAGTCAGCCGGCGGGTCGCCAACCTGGAGCAGGAATTGGGCCTCGCCCTGTTCCGCCGCTTCAACCGCCGGATCGAGCTGACGGCCGCCGGCGCGCGCTATCTGGAGGCGGTCGGCCGCGCGCTCGACCTGATCGAGCGCGAGAACGCAGCCCTGCGTCCGCCGCGCCAGCAGACGACGCTGCGGCTGTCGGTGCTGCAATCCTTCGCCACCCTCTGGCTGCTGCCGAGGCTCGCGGCCTTCAAGCAGGCCCGGCCCGATCTCGACGTCGAGATCGAAACCTCGACTGAACTGATCGACCTGACCGACGGGCGCCACGACGCCGCCATCCGCTTCGGCACCGGCCATGGACCGGCCTCGCCGCCGACCGGCTGTTCACGACGCGGGTCTTCCCGGTCGCTGCGCCCAGCTTGTTGGGCGGCAGCCGACTAGTGACGCCGACGGCGCTCGATCGCACGGTCCTGTTCGACATCGTCCAGACGCCGGATCTGTGGTCGCAATACCTGCAAGGCGTCGGCCTCGGCGACTATCGTCCGCGCCGGCGTCGCAGCTTCGACAATGTCCAGGTGATGTACGAGGCGGCCGCCAACGGCCTCGGCGTCGCGCTGGCGGCGGACGAGCTGGCAGCCACGCATCTCGCCTCAGGGCGGCTGGTCAAGCCATTCAGCAATGAGCCGGTGGCGCTGCGGCAGAGCTACTATCTCGTCTATCGCAAGGAGCGCATGCCGCCGGCGTTGCGCGCGCTGCGCGCCGCCCTGCTCGGTCGCGTGCGCTGAGGTCACGCGAGGCGGCCGAGTTGTCGTTTGGCGCCGGCCGGCCGGCTTCCTAGATCGGGATGATTCTAAGTTCGATCGTATCCTGCTTTTGCGAAGTAGTTGGCACACTCGCTGGGCTGGACGGTAGGCAGTAGCTCGGCGAGAGCGCTGTAGATGGCGTCGTGGGTGCGCCGTGCGGCCTTGCGCAG
>DASXQC010000366.1:0-14764 GCA_036493235.1 Reyranella sp. | reverse complement strand
TGGGAACGGATCAGCTCGACCAGCAGGTGATGCGCCGTGCCGATGCCGGGCGAGCCGTAGGAATAGCCGTCGGGCTTGGCCTGCAGCAGCGCCACGAGCTCCTTCGGATCCTTGACCGGAAGGTCGGGCCGGCAGACCAGGAACAGCACCACCCGGCCCATCATCGCGACCGGCGCAAAGTCGGTGTAGTGGATCAGCGGCTTGGCATAGAGCGCCGGCGTGATGGCGAGCGTGCTGACGGTCGCCAGCAGCAGCGTGTGGCCGTCCGGTGGGGCTTTCGCGACCATCGAGGCGCCGAGCTGCGTCGCGGCGCCGGGCTTGTTGTCGATCACCACCGGCTGGCCGAACGTCGACTGCAGGCGCTCACCGGCAAGGCGGCCCGCCACGTCGGTCAGGCCGCCGGGGGGATAGGGCACGACGACCTTCATCGGCTGGCTGGGCTTCCAGTCCTCGGCCTGCGCCGCGAAGGGCAGCGCGATTGCGCCTGCCAGGAATGTTCGCCGTTGTAGCCCCGTCTTCTGCTGTGGGCGCGCCACTCCAGTGGCGCGTCTTCGCCTGCTCAAAGACATGGCGCGCCACTGGAGTGGCGCGCCCCCAGCGATGAGTCTGTCGTAACGAACTCCATCCTAATAGCGATCGAAGGCGCGCTTGGGGCCGGGGCGCGTGCCCTCGGCGATCGCGGGCTTGACCGTACCGTTGGCCGGCACCGTGTCCGGCGTGTAGGCGCTGGTCGGGCCGACGGGCTTGTCGCCCTTCACCGTCACGCGCTCCATGGTGCGCCGCGCCGGGTAATAGTCGTGGCTGGCGTAGTGCTGCACCGAGCGGTTGTCCCACATCACCAAAGTGTTGGGCTGCCACTTCACCCTGAGCTGGTACTCGGGGATGGTGGCCTGGCGATAGAGGAACTCCAGCAGCGTATCGCTCTCGTCGCCCTTGAGGTCCTTGATGCGAGTGCAGAACTGGCGGTTGACGTAGAGCACGCGCCGGCCGCTCACCGGATGCACGCGCACCACCGGATGCCACGGGTTGGGGAAGTCGTCCTCGAGCTTGCGCAGCTTGGCGCGGTCGCTGTGACCGAACAGCGGGCGCCACGGCTTGAAGTCGTGCTGCGATTCGAGCCCGTGGATGTGCTGCTTCATGCGCTCGCTGAGGCCGCGATAGGCGGCGCTCATCGACGCGAACAGCGTGTCGCCGCCGGCTTCGGGCACGACCTTGCCGTGCAGGATGGTCGCCATCGGCGGCGTCTCGCGGAAGGTCTCGTCGACGTGCCAGATGTCGGTCAGCGCCGGCGGGTTGTCGGCCGAGTAGTCGAGGATGATGACCTCGGGCTTGTCCGGCAGGTTGGGCGAGAAGGGATGGATCGACAGCTCGCCGAACCGCGCGCCGAACGCCATCTGCTGGTCGACCGTGATGTCCTGGTCGCGCATCACGATCACCTCGTAATTCACGAAGGCGTCGTGAATGACCTTGAACTGCGCATCGGAGAGCGGCCGGCTGAGGTCGGCGCCCTCGATCTCAGCGCCGATGAAGCCGTTGATCGGGCGAACGCGAATTTCAGCTTCGCTCTGCAATACGGCTGGCGCCTTACTGGCCGTTTGGGCCGCCATTGCTTCCTCCGGTTTGTCTGTTGCGCTAAGTCTAGCCCGTCGATAGCGAGGGAACCATGGCGAGCGGGTTGGAAAACGAATACGTCACGCTGCACGAAATAGTGAAAGCGGCCAAGACTCGGCTCAACGGCAACATCTGGGACTACCTGGTCGGTGGCACCGAGACTGAGACGACCTTGCGGCGCAACCGCATGGCGCTCGATTCGATCGCCTTCAAGCCGCGGGTTCTGCGCAACGTCGGCAACATCGATCCATCGTCGGAGATCTTCGGCAAGAAGCTCCGCATTCCCGTCCTGCTGGCGCCGGTCGGCTCGCTCGAATCGTTCGAGCCGGGCGGTGGCATCACGGTGGCCAAGGGCGCGGGCGCCGGCAATGTCGGCATGCTGATCAGCTCGGTGACGACGCTCAAGCTCGAGGACATCGTCAAGGGCGGCAACGGACCCAAGATCTACCAGCTCTATGTCCGCGGCGACGACAAGTGGGTGGCCGAACGCGTCAAGCAGGCGATGGGCGCAGGCTACGACGCCTTCTGCATCACCGTCGACACGGCGGTCTATTCCCGCCGCGAGCGCGACATCGCCAAGCGCTTCGTGAAGTCGTGGCGCACCGCGGCGACCGGCCAGGATCACCAGGCCGCCTTCTCCTGGGACAATTACCGCCGGGTGCGCGACCAGTTCCCCGACGTGAAGTTCATCCTGAAGGGCATTGGCTGCGGCGAGGACGCCGAGCTCGCGATCAAGGAAGGCGTGTGGGGCGTCTACTGTTCCAACCATGGCGGCCGCCAGCTCGACCATGGCCGCGGCTCGGCGGCAGTGCTGCCGGAGATCGTCACCGTAGCGAAGGGCAAGGCGAAGATCATCGTCGACGGCTCGTTCAGTCGCGGCACCGACATCGTCAAGGCGATCTGCCTCGGCGCCGACTGGGTCGGCATGGGCCGCCTCTACTGCTACGGCCTCGCCGCCAACGGCGCCGCCGGCATCGAGCGCGTGGTCGAACTGCTCGAGGAAGAAATGAGAGAGGTGATGGGCCTGCTCGGCGTGTCCAGCCTCAGCCAGCTCGACAAGAACTACATCAGCCAGGCCATGCCGACCAACATCCCCGGCGTGCACTCGGCGTTCCCGCTGATGCACGAGGGTTACTAACCTTCACCTCCCCCGTGTGACGGAGGAGGTGGATGAGAGCTTAGCCTCTGCCGACGAACGGCATCTTGGTCGCCATCACGGTCATGAACTGCACGTTCGCGTCGAGCGGCAGGCTGTCCATGTAGACGATGGCGTTGGCGACCGCCTCGACGTCCATGCGCGGCTCGACGCGCGTGCTGCCGTCGGGCTGCAGCACGCCCTTGGTCATGCGCTCGGTCATCGGCGTCACGGCGTTGCCGATATCGATCTGGCCGCAGGCGATGTCGTGTTGCCGGCCGTCGAGCGAGGTCGACTTGGTGAGGCCGGTGATGGCGTGCTTGGTCGAGGTGTAGGCAACCGAAAACGGCCGCGGCGCATGCGCCGAGATCGAGCCGTTGTTGATGATGCGGCCGCCCTTGGGCTTCTGGTCCCGCATGATCTTCATCGCTTCCTGGGTGCACAGGAACGGTCCGGTCAGGTTCGCGGCCACGACCTGCAGCCAGGTCTCGTAGGGCAGTTCCTCGAGCGGCACCGGCGGGGCGCCGCCACCCGCATTGTTGAACACCAGGTCGAGCCGGCCCCAGGTCTGCTTGACCTTGGCGAACAGCGCCACGATGTCGTCGCGCTTGGTGACGTCGGTCGGCACTGCGAGGGCGTTGGGCGCGTTGTTGCCGGCCAGCTTCGCGGTTTCGTCCAGCGCATCCTTGCGCCGGCCGGCGAGTGCCACCTTGTAGCCGCTCTTCAGCAGAGCCAGTGAAGAGGCGCGACCGATGCCGCTGCCCGCGCCCGTGACCACTGCGATCTTACCGCTCATGCTTGTTTCCTCCTCGAAAGCTGGACCCTAGCAGACCATCGGGTCAGAGTCGCAACATGCTGCGCCGGTCATTCCTTCTGGGCGCCGGCGGCCTTGCTCTTCCGGCCGCCGCGCAAGATGCTCCGTTTCCGCTCGGCGTCGCCTCGGGTTGCCCGCGGCCGACGTCGGTCGTGCTGTGGACGCGTGTGAACGCCGCGGGCGCTGTCGGCTGGGAGATCGCCGAGGACGAGCGGCTGCAGCGCGTGGTGGCGCGCGGCACCGCGACCGCCGAGCCGCGCTGGGCGCATTCGGTCCATGTCGACGTCGCGGGACTCCGCCCCGGCCGGCCGTACTGGTATCGCTTCACGAGCAACGGCGCGGCGAGCCCGGTCGGCCGCACGCGGACCGCGCCCGATCCCGCGACGACTCCGGCCGGCCTGCGATTCGTCATCGCCTCGTGCCAGCAATACGAGCAGGGCTACTTCGCCGCCTGGCGCCACGCGGCGGCGGAAGAGCTCGACGCGGTGCTGTTCGTCGGCGACTACATCTACGAGATGTCGTGGGGCCGCAATCTGGTGCGCCATCACACTGGCGGCCGCTGCACCCTGCTCGACGAATATCGCGAGCGCTACGCACAGTACAAATCCGATCACGACCTGCAGGCCGCTCACGCCGCGCATCCCTGGATCGTCACCTGGGACGACCACGAGGTGACCGACGATTACACCGCCGACATCGGCCCGATCGATCCCGACCCCGCGCGCTTCCTCAAGCAGCGCGCCGCCGCCTACCAGGCCTACTGGGAGCACATGCCGCTGCCGAATGCGCTGCGGCCCGACGGACCGTCGACGCAGCTCTACGACCGCTACCGCTTCGGCACGCTGGCCGAGCTGGTGACGCTCGATGATCGTCAGTACCGCTCGCATCACGCCTGCCGCGCGACGCTCACCCGCGGCAAGCCGCTGGAGAACTGCGCCGAGCGGCTCGATCCCACCCGCACCATGCTGGGGACCGAGCAGGAGGCGTGGTTCGCCGATGGCATGCGCCGCGCCTCGGCGCGGTGGAACGTCATCGCGCAGCAGACCCTGATGGCCGAGCTCGATCGCGGCCCGGGCGAGCGCCACGTCTACTGGGCCGACGGCTGGGACGGCTATCCGATGGCGCGACGGCGCCTGCTCGACGTGGTGGCCGCGTCGCCGGTCAAGGACACGCTGGTGCTGGGCGGCGACGTGCATTCCTTCTGGGCTGCCGACCTCAAGCAGGACTTCGCTCGGCCGACATCAGCGACCGTCGCTACCGAGTTCGTCGGCGGCTCGATCACCTCGCAGGGCCCGGCCGCCGATCGGGTGCGCGGCTATCTCGCGAAGAACCCGCACATCCGCGCCGCCGCGAGCGGCGTGTTCGGCTTCGGCCTGGTCGCGCTCGATGCCAAGAAGGCCGATGTCTCATTCCATACGCTGGCCGATGTGCGCGACCCGAAGTCGACAATCGCGACGCACCAGCGCTTTGTCGTCGAGGCCGGCCGTCCCGGTGTCGTGCCGGCCTAGCTAAGGCTCTTCAGATAGGCACGCCAGCCGCCGAAGGATGTGATGTCGCGCACGCCGGCTGTCGCGTAGCTCTCGCAGACGAAGCCTTGCACGGTCGAACCGTCTTCCAGCTCGATCGTGCCGAGCCCAAGCGGCGAAGGAATTCCCGCCACGAAATCTCCGAACTGCCAGGTAGATAGGCTCCAGACCTCGAGCGTGATTGGCGCCCCGCCTTGGGCGACGCGCACAAGGCCGGGCCGCTGCGGCGGGCCGTCAGGCAGGGCGTAGAGCCGATAGTGCGGAGCCGTTCGCGTCGCATTTTCCAGCCGGCCCTTGCGGTCGGTCAGCTCGCGATTGAGCGGCAGGCCGTTCATGTGCGCGCCGACCACGGCGATCGAGACGCGAAGCTCCGCTGGCTGGGGATCGGCTTCAGGCGGCGGCAGGATGCTTGACGTCTTGCCGAGCGGCAGTGTGGCGGCGCGTTGCCAGCGTGCGCCAAATTCGAGCAGCTCCTGATCGTGATACGTATGGCTGATCAAGGTTATGCCGAACGGCATGCCGTCGGGCCGGAAACTGAACGGCAAGGAAAGACCGCTCAGGCGGAAGAAGTTCACGAAGTTGGTGTAGTGGCCGAGATTGGCATTGAAGCGTACCGGCTCGCGTTCGAGGTCGGCGAGGGTATAGACCGTGCCGGCCGTCGGCAGAGCGAGGAAATCCAGCTTGCTCATTTCCTCCGAGGCTCGCGACATCAGCTCCTTGAGCTTGTACTGGCCCTCGAACGCATCGACGGCGCTGTATTTGCGGCCGTTGAGGATGATCTCGCGTGTCACTGGCCAGACGCCGGCCTTGGCGCCGGCGGTCTCGATGAAGTGGCCGACTGCCGCCGTGCGCTCGGCGACCCACGGCCCAGCGTAGAGAAGCTGAGCCGCCGCGGCGAACGGCGCGTAGTCGAACTCGACGGCGGTACCGCCCATCGCGTTCAGTTTCTCGATCGCCTGTCCGTAGAGCGTGGCGTAGGCGGCATCGCCGAAGAATTCGAGAGGCTTGGGTATGCCGAATCGGAAAGCCTTGCCGAAAGTCCGTATAGAATCGACTGGCGCCAGCGTGTGCCGAATGAGATCGGCATCGACGCTCGACAAGGTGAACACCGACACGCAGTCGAGCGATTTGCAGGCTGGCACGACGCCCTCGGTGCTGAGCACGCCTGGCGTCGGCTTCCAGCCGACGATGTTGTTGAAGCCGGCCGGCACGCGGCCCGATCCGGCGGTGTCGGTGCCGAGCGAGAATGACACCAGGCCAGAGGACACTGCGACGGCCGAGCCCGAGCTGGAGCCGCCGGGGATGTAGTCTGGATTGAACGGATTGCGTGGCACGCCGTAGGGTGAGCGCACGCCGACCAGGCCGGTCGCGAACTGGTCGAGGTTGGTCTTGCCGATCACGATCGCACCCGCCGCGACGAGTCGCTTCACGACCTCGGCCGACTCCGTAGGCTCGTAGGAAAAGCCAGGGCAGGCAGCGGTGGTGGCTAAGCCCGCGACGTCGATATTGTCCTTCACCGCGAACGGGATGCCGAACAGCGGCAGGTACTCGTGACCCTTCCGGTCCAGCTCGTCCGCTTGTGCCCGCAGCGCAGCGTCGGGGACGCGGCTGATCCAGACCTTGTCGTCGCCCGCCGCGGCGATACGGTTCAGGACGTCGTCGATGACTTTGCGGACCGTGAGGCGGCCAGCGCGATACGCCGCGCCGAGATTGTGGACGCCGAGATCGATGGTCATCGGGCGTTCATTGGCATACTCCTTGCGACGGCGCCATTCGTCTGAAAGTGGGGAAAACGTGGCTGACGACAAACTGGACATCGCGCGCTGGCTGGACGAGGGAGCCAAAGCAATTGGCTTGCCGATCGCGCTGGAGTACCGCGAGAAAGTCATCCTCAATGTCGAACGGTCGCTGGCGATCGCCCAGCCGCTGCTGGCGCTGGAGCTCGGGGACGAGCTGACCCCGCTGCCGGTGTACCGGCCATGAGTGATCCCCTGTCGAAGGCTGCGACCGCGAGCGAGATCGCCCGTGCCGTCATGAGCGGCCACGTCAAGGCGAGCGCCGTCATCGACGCGGCGCTCGAACGGATCGAGGCAGCTGAACCCACAGTCAACGCCTTCACCGACATCGTCGCCCAGCGCGCCCGCAAACGCGCAGCGGAGATCGACGCTGGCCGTCACCTCGGCCCGCTGATGGGCGTGCCGTTCGCGGTCAAGAACCTGTTCGACATCCAGGGCCTGCCGACGCGCGCCGGCTCGAAGATCAACCTCGATGGCGCACTGGCCGCGCGCGACGGCGCGCTGGTGCGCAAGCTCGAGGCGGCCGGCGCGATCCTGGTCGGCGGGCTGAACATGGGCGAGTACGCCTACGACTTCACCGGCGAGAACGCGCACTACGGCCCCTCGCGCAATCCGCACGATCCGACGCGCATGACCGGGGGCTCGTCGGGAGGCTCGGGCGCGGCGGTGGCGGCGGGCGAGGTGCCGCTGTCGCTGGGCTCCGACACCAACGGCTCGATCCGCGTGCCGTCGTCGCTGTGCGGCCTGTTCGGGCTGAAACCGACCTACGGACGCCTCAGTCGTGCAGGCTCGTTCCCGTTCGTCGATTCATTGGACCATCTCGGCCCCCTCGCGCGCTCGGCCGAGGATTTGGCACTGTCGTTCGATGCCATGCAGGGCTGGGATCCCGACGATCCCGCCTGCACCGATCGTGACAGCGTGCCGACCGTGCCGATGCTTCATGACGGTATCAGCGGGCTGCGCATCGCGATCGCCGGCGACTACTTCGCGAAAGGCGGCGAGCCGGAATGCTTCGAAGCGGTTGCCACGGTCGCCAAGGCGCTGCGTGCGACGAAGACTGTCGTGCTGCCCAACGCGGCGGCGGCGCGCGCGGCAGCGTACGTCATCACGGCGATGGAGGGAGGACAGCTTCACCTGGCGCGTCTGAGGTCACGGCCGCAGGATTTCGACCCCGACACGCGCGAGCGGCTGATGGCGGGCTGCCTGCTGCCCGGCGCGTGGTACGTCAAGGCGCAGCGCTTCCGCCGGCAGTATCGCGCCGACGTCCTGAAGCTGTTCAACGACGTCGACATCATCCTGGCGCCCGCCACGCCCTGCAGCGCGCCGAAGATCGGCCAGGCGATGATGACCATCGGCGGCGTCGAGATGCCGGTGCGCGCCAATCTCGGCCTGTTCACCCAGCCGATCTCGTTCATCGGGTTGCCGGTGGTCGCCGTGCCGACCCGCAAAACGGGCGCGATGCCGATCGGCGTGCAGGTGATCGCGCGGCCTCACAACGAGTTGGCGGCGTTGCGCGTCGCGGCCTGGCTCCAAAAAGAGGGCGTGGCGGTGTCGACGCCCGCCTGAGGCGGCGTATGATCCAGCCATGGCTCAGTTCGATCTCGTCATCCGCAAGGGCACGGTGCTCGACGGCAGCGGCGGTGAGCCGCGCGCCGCCGACGTCGCGATCCAGGACGGGCGCATCGCGGCGGTCGGTGCCGTCTCAGGCAGCGGCCGCGAAGAGATCGACGCCAAGGGCCTGACCGTGACGCCGGGCTTCGTCGACGTGCATACGCACTACGATGGCCAGGCGACCTGGGACGATCGCTTCAGCCCGTCGTCGGGCCACGGCGTCACCACCGTGCTGATGGGCAATTGCGGCGTTGGCTTCGCGCCCTGCCGGCCGCAGGACCGTCAGACGCTGATCAAGGTCATGGAAGGCGTCGAGGACATCCCCGAGATCGTCATGCAGGAAGGCGTTCCCTGGAACTGGCAGAGCTTTCCAGAATATCTCGACGCGCTCGCCGCACGCCATTGCGACATCGACTTCGCCGCACAGGTGCCGCATGCGCCCTTGCGCGTGTTCGTGATGGGCCAGAGGGGCGTCGATCGCGAGCCCGCGACAGCGCAGGACATGGCGACCATGGCGGCGCTTGTGCAGGAGGGCCTGGAGGCCGGCGCGCTCGGCTTCTCGACCTCGCGCTCGCTGTTCCATCGCACGACCGACGGCGTGCTGACGCCCACCATCACCGCAGCCGAGGAGGAGCTGACGGCGATCGCCCGCGGCATGCGTCGAGCCGGCAAGGGCGTGATTCAGCTGCTCGACGACTTCGCAGACGCGACCGAGCAGGGTTCGACCGAGTTCGGCATGCTGCGCCGGCTGGTCGAGGCGTCGGGCCGGCCGCTTTCGTTCACCTTGCTCGACATCTCGATCTATCCCGACCGCTGGAGGACCTTGCTGCGCGAAGTCGAGCGCGCCAATCGCGATGGCCTGCCGATCAAGGGCCAGGTCGCAGGCCGGCCAGTCGCGCTGCTCTACGGGCTCGAGTTGTCGTTCAACCCGTTCTCCACCTGTCCAAGCTATGCCGCAGTGGCCAACCTGCCATTGGAGCAGAAGCTCGTGAAGCTGCGCGATCCGGCGCTGCGGGCGAAGCTGCTGGTCGAGCCGTCGACCTATCGCAATCCGCAAATGCTCGCCTTCATGCGCAGCGTCGAGAACATGTACGTGCTGGGCGATCCGCCGAACTACACGCCGCCGGCTGAGAGCCGGTTGGACAAGCGAGCGGCGAAGCTCGGCGTGACGCCGCTGGAACTCGCCTACGACCTGCTGGTGTCGGGCGACGGCCGCACCATCCTGTTCCATCCCGGCGCCAACTACACCGATTCCTCCGATGCCAACATGGCGAGCATGCTGCATCACGACTTCACGGTGATGGCGCTGGGCGATGGCGGCGCGCACTACGGCATGATCTGCGACGCGAGCTACACCACGCACGCGCTGACCTACTGGACGCGGGACCGCGCGGGCGAGCGCTGGTCGTTGCCGTACGCCGTACAGCAGCTCACCGACGTGCCGGCCCGCCTGATCGGGCTCAGTGATCGCGGCCGCCTCGCCCCCGGCTACAAGGCTGACGTCAACGTGATCGATCTCGACGCTCTCAAGGTCGCGGCACCTCATCCCGTGCACAACCTGCCGGGCGGCGGCCGACGTCTGGAACAGAAGGCCGACGGCTATCGCGCCACCATCGTGTCAGGTGCAATCACCTACCGCGATGGCCAGTTCACCGGCGCCCTGCCGGGCCGGCTGGTCAGAGGCTCAAAGCTTCCTCCCTGCGCATAGCGCGAGGTGGTGGCGTGGTAATCCGCGACGGAGGGGTCGGGGGCCACCCTTTGGCGCTCATGACCCCTCCGCCCGCGATTACGCGGGCACCTCTCCAGCTTCGCTAGGGAGGAAAGCCACTAACGCCCGTTCTTCTTGCGCCACTCGGCGAAGAGCTCGAGCGACTTGGGATCGGTCGCGGGATAGAGGCCGAAGATGCCGGAGCCGGCATGGACCCGCTCCGACACGAAGTCCTCGTAGGCTGTCATCTCGACGGCCTCGGTCGCGATCTCGTCGGCGAGGTGGGCGGGGATCACGATCACACCATCCTTGTCGCCCAGGATCACGTCGTCCGGGAACACCGGGGCGTCGCCGCAGGCGATCGGCACGTTGATGTCGATCGCGTGGTGCAGGGTGAGGTTGGTCGGCGCGCTCGGCCGGTGGTGATAGGCGGGAAAGTTCAGCGCACCTATTTCGGCCGAATCGCGGAAGCCGCCGTCGGTGATCACACCGGCGACGCCGCGCTTCATCAGCCGCGTCACCAGGATCGCGCCGGCCGAGGCGGCGCGCGCATCCTTGCGGCTGTCCATCACCAGCACCGCGCCGGTTGGGCAGTCCTCGACCGCCTTGCGCTGCGGATGGCTGTGGTCCCGAAATACATCGAGCTTGTTGAGGTCCTCGCGCGCGGGGATGTAGCGCAGCGTGAACGCCTCGCCGACCAGCGTCGGCTGGTCGGGCGACAGCGGATGGACGTCCTGGATCGCCTGGATGCGATAGCCGCGCTTGAACAGCGCGGTCGCCACGGTCGGCGTGCTGACGGTGCGGAGCTTGTCGCGGGTCTCGGTCTTCATGGTCATCTCCTCAGGCCAGCAAATCGTCGCCGGCGAGCATTCGGCCGGTCCCCGCGTCGAGGACGCCGGCGGCGAGCCCGGCGAGCTTGACGAAGAAGTTGGGGAAGGTCTTGCGCACGCAGGCCGGATTGCGCAGCCGGATGCCTGGCACGCGCAGCCCCAGCATGCCGAAACACATGGCCACGCGATGGTCGTTGTAGGTCTCGATCTCGGCGCCGTGCAGGTTGCCCGGATGGACGGTCAGCGTGTCGCCGGTCTCGTCGACTCGCGCGCCGCATCTGCCAAGCTCGGTACGCAGCGCCTCGACCCGCTCGCATTCCTGGACGCGGAGGCGCCCGAGATCGGTGAACTGCGTCGCGGCTGCCGCAAACGGCGCCAGCACGATCGCGGTCATGATGCTGTCGGCAAGGTCGGTCTGTCGTGAGTAGCTGGGCCGCCATTTCGGCTGTGCCACCAGATCGAGGAATTTCTGGTCAGCCTGCATGCCGCTCCCGGGCGTCGGCGCCACGACGACACGGCTGCCGCGGTCACGCAGCAGCCAGTCGGCGCCCCAGAAGTAGCTCGCGCCCGAGGCGTCCGCTTCGATGTCGTAGGAGCCGCCGGACCAGGGGAAGTCCTCGATCAGTCGCCGCGTCATGTCGACATAGGGCAACTCATCCTCGTTGGCGCCGGTGACTGTTACCTTCCAGCCGCCGATCTTCGCGGACAGCAGCAGGGCCGAGGCGAATTGCGAGCTGTCCGCCACGCTCACCGTGCACGAGGCGCCGGGGCGTGGGCCGCTGCCGTGGATGACCGCGGGCAGGCGATCGTTCGCCGAGTCGACATGGTAGCTCAATTCGCGCAGGGCACTCAGCAGCGCCGCCTGCGGCCGTTCGTGCATGCGCGGAACGCCGCTCACGCGGTAGCTGCCGTGTCCCAGGCACAGAAAGGCCGAGAGGAAGCGGGCGGCCGTGCCGGCATTTTCGACGAAGAGGTCGATCGGCTGGGTGGGTGTGCCGGCCTTCGGGATCTTGCCGCCCTGGCCCTGCACCACGATGGTGCGGTTAGCGGGCTCGGCTGGATCGGCGGTCACGCGCGCTTCGAAGCCCAGCCGCTCGAGGCAGTCGACCATCGCCTGTGTGTCCTCGCTCCACAGCGCACCCCGCAACATCACGGGCTTGTCCGCCAGGGCGGCGAGGATCAGCGCGCGATTGGTGATGCTCTTGGAGCCGGGCAGGACGACGGTCGCGTCGACCTTGTCCGCCGGCGGGACGATTTCGATCAGGTCAGGCAGCATGAGGCAGCATCAGTAGATCGACGGCTCGGCGACGGGGGCGCCGAACCTGGTCTCGAGGAAGTCGAAGTCGCAGCCCTCGTTGGCCTGCTTGATGTGGCGGGTGAACATCCAGCCGTAGCCGCGCTCGTAGCGCGCCTCGGGCTGCTTCCACGCCGCCTTCCGTCGGGCCAGCTCCTCGTCGGACACGTTCATGTCGATGGTGCGCTTGTCGACGTCGAGCGAGATCATGTCGCCGGTCTTCACCAGCGCCAGCGGTCCACCGATGTAGCTCTCGGGTGAGACGTGCAGGATGCAGGCGCCATAGCTGGTGCCGCTCATGCGGCTGTCGCTGAGCCGCACCATGTCGCGCACGCCCTGCTTCACCAGCTTCTTGGGGATGGGCAGCATGCCCCATTCCGGCATGCCCGGCCCGCCCTGTGGGCCGGCGTTGCGCAGGATCAGCACGGTGTCCTCGGTGACGTCTAAATCGTCGCGATCGATCGCCGCCTTCATCGACGGATAGTCGTCGAACACCAGCGCCGGCCCGGTGTGCTTCAGGAACTTCGGCGCACAGGCCGACGGCTTGATCACGCAGCCGTCAGGCGCGAGGTTGCCCTTCAGCACCGCGAGCGCGCCTTCCTTGTAGATCGCGTTCGCGACAGTGCGGATGACGTCGTCGTTGTAGATTTCCGCGCCCTTGACGTTCTCGCCCAGCGTCTTGCCGGTGACGGTCATCGCCTCGAGATGCAGGTGATCGCGGATCTGCTCTAGCAGGCCGGGCAGGCCGCCGGCATAGAAGAAGTCCTCCATCAGGTATTTGTCACCGGACGGCCGGATGTTGGCGATCACCGGCACCTTGCGGCTGGCGCGCTCGAAATCGTCCAATCCGACATCGTCGTGGCCGGCGCGGCGGGCCAGCGCGATCAGGTGGATGATGGCATTGGTCGAGCAGCCGACTGCCATCGCCGCGCTGATGGCATTGAGGAAGGCGTCCTTGCTGAGGATCTTCTTCGGCGTCAGCTCCTCCCACACCATGTCGACGATGCGCCGGCCGGTCTCCGCGGCCATGCGGATGTGGTTGGCATCGGCCGCCGGGATCGAAGACGAGCCGGGCAGAGACATGCCGAGCGTCTCGGCCATCGCCATCATGGTCGCGGCGGTGCCCATGGTCATGCAGGTGCCGTAGCTGCGGGCGATGCCGGCCTCGACGTCGACCCAGTCCTCGTCCGAAATCTTGCCGGCGCGGCGCTCGTCCCAATACTTCCAGGCATCCGAGCCCGAACCCAGCACCTTGCCCTTCCAGTTGCCGCGCAGCATCGGCCCGGCCGGCAGGTAGATCGCCGGGATGTTCATGCTGATCGCGCCCAGCAGCAGGGCCGGCGTGGTCTTGTCGCAACCGCCCATCAGCACGACGCCGTCGACGGGATGGCCGCGCAGCAGCTCCTCGGCATCCATGGCGAGCAGGTTGCGGTAGAGCATGGTGGTCGGCTTGAGGAAGCTCTCCGACAGCGACAGTGCCGGCAATTCCATCGGGAAGCCGCCGGCCTGCAGGATGCCGCGCTTCACGTCGTCGACACGGCTCTTGAAATGCATGTGGCAGGGCTGCGCCTCGGACCAGGTGTTGAGGATGGCGATCACCGGCTTGCCGACCCAGTCCTCCGGTCCGTAGCCCATCTGCATCGCCCGAGAGCGATGGCCGAAGGCGCGCAGATCGTCGGGCGCGAACCAGCGGGCGCTGCGCAGTTTGCTCGGATCCTTTTTCATTGGGCGCTCCTCCAGACTGACTATCGCTTCTTGAACGGATTCTTGCCGCGAATGCGCACCAGGTCATCCGAGGCGTTGCCCAGCAGCACCCAGGTCGCCTCGCGCGCGCGCTCCGCGTCGCCGGCCTCGATCGCCTCCAGCACCTCGCGATGCTCATCGAAGGCACGCGGGCGATGATCACCCAGCGCCGCCAGCCGGAAGCTCTCGCGCAAGGTCACCTCGAACATCTGCGCGATCGGCCAGAAAAACTCGTTGCGGCTGGCAATATAGAGCCGTTTGTGGAAGCCGATATCGGCCGTCACGAAAGCATCGTTGTCTTTCGCCGCGACCATCGCCTCCCAGGCCGCGCGCAGGTCGGCGCGGTCGGCGTCCGTCGCTGCCTTGGCCGCCAGCGCCGCCGCCGTCGGCTCCATCGCGTTGCGCAGTTCGAATATCTTGGCCAGGTAGCTGTCGGTGTCGGCATGCTCGAGCTGCCAGCGCATCACGTCGACGTCGAGCTGGTTCCACTCCTCGCGCGGCCGCACACGGGTGCCGCTCTTGGGCCGCGATTCGACCAGCCCCTTACCGGTCAGCGTGCGGATCGCCTCGCGCACCACCGTACGGCTGACTTGCAGCATCTCGCAGATCTTGAGCTCGGCCGGCAGCGGCTCGCCGGGCGCGACCTCGCCGCGCACGATCAGGGCGCCGATCCGGTCGGCCACCTGGCTGTGCACG
>DASXQC010000365.1:0-2266 GCA_036493235.1 Reyranella sp. | reverse complement strand
CGCCTCGGGCCGGCGCACTTTCCTGGTCGAGGGCGAACCGTTCACCCGCGAGAAGGGCAAGTACCCGATGGCGGCGCCGGCGTTTTTCAAAACCGTAGCCAAGGCGATGGAACGTTTCAGACGCGCGAGTTCCACCGGCTTTAGCCCGCAGAGCCGCCTGCAGGACATGGACGAGCAGGGTGTCGACGTGCAGATTCTCTATCCGACCTTCGCGGGCCAGATGCTCGGGCGCCGCTTCAACGACCCTGAACTCCTCGCCGCCTGCTGCCGCGCCTACAACAACTGGGCGATTGAATACTGCTCGGCCAACACGCAGCGGCTGCATCCAGCGGCGATCCTGCCGATGCAGGACGTCGACAAGGCGGTTGCCGAGGCGAACCGCGCGGCCAAGCTGGGCGCCGTGAGTTTCTACGTGCGGCCCAACCCGGTCGACGGCTCTTCGATTTTCGACGACTACTACCTGCCGCTGTGGAGCGAGGTCGAAAGGCTGGGCCTGCCGATTTCGACGCACGATTCCGCGTCGTCGTCGGTGCCCTCGTTCGGCGACCGGATGAACACGCACGTCAGCGGCCACATCTTGTCGCATCCTTTCGAGGCAATGGCGGCGATGACCGGGCTCATCTGGTACGGCGTGCTGGAGAAGCTGCCCAAGCTCAAGGTGGTCCATGTCGAAGCCGACGGTGGATGGGTGCCGTACTGGCTGCAGCGGATGGAGCAGCACTGGAACTATGGCGGCAACGCCGAGCACGAGTATCTGACCAAGCCGCCGACGGAGTACTTCAAGCGCAACTTCTGGGTTGCGTTTCGCGGCGACGAGCCGACGATGAAGGCGGCGGTGGAGCTGGTCGGTGACGACAATTTTCTGTGGGACACCGACTACCCGCATCCCGACGGAACTTTTCCGTGGGGAATCGACGCGATGATGCGCCAGCCGATCGAGCAGGCGAGCAGGCGCAAGATCCTGTGGGACAATGCGGTGCGCGCCTTCAATCTCAACTGACGCCCCCACGAACTGACGGCCATGATGCCGAGCCGATGCCGAACCGATCTGGCCCTGGGTATCTGACGAAGGATTCTTGATGGATTTCGAATACACGCCCGAGCAGGAGGCCTTCCGCAAGGAGGTCCGCGAGTGGCTGCACGCCAATCTGCCACGCGAACTATGCGTCGACGACGCGATGGACGAGCGGATCGCCTCGACGCGCGAAGTCTTCGAGAAGCGCCGCCTGTGGCAGGCCAAGGTCAACGCCGCGGGTTACGCCGGCCTCGCATGGCCGAAAGAATATGGCGGACGCGCCGCGCCGTTGATGGAACAGATCATCTTCGACGAGGAATACTCGCGCGCCCGCGCGCCGGTGCTGCCGGGATATTCGGGCCTCCAATTGTTCGGGCCAACCTTGATGTACTGGGGTAGCGACGAACAGAAAAAACACTACATCCCACGCATCCTGAGCGCCGAGGACATCTGGTGCCAGGGCTACTCCGAGCCCGGCGCAGGCTCCGACCTCGCCGGACTGCAGACCCGCGCCGCCGACCACGGCGATTACTTCATCGTCAACGGCCAGAAGGTGTGGACCTCCGGCGCGCAGTACGCCGACCGCATCTTCATGCTTGTGCGCACCGATCCCGAAGCGCCCAAGCACAAGGGCATCAGCTATCTGCTGGTCGACATGAAAAGCCCCGGTATCGAGGTGCGGCCGCTGGTCCTGATGAATGGTCATCGCCACTTCAACGAGGTCTTCTTCGACAACGTCCAGGTGCCGAAACAAAACCTCGTCGGGCCGCAGAATGAAGGATGGAAGGTCGCGATGACCACGCTCGGCTTCGAGCGCGGAATGGCCAGCGGCGGAGGGCATTCCGCGCAGGTGCGCCGGCTCGCGGAACTGGCGCATGCGATCAAGATCGACGGCCGCCCGGCGTGGGAGCAGGGTTGGGTGCGCCAGCGCCTGGCCGAGTTCATGACCGAATGCGAGGCGCTGAAGTACACCCGGATGCGCTCGCTCACGCGCCGGCTTAAGGGCTTGCAGCCGGGGCCCGAGGGTTCGGTATTGAAGCTCGCCGGCTCGGAGCTGGGAGTCGCGATCGCGCGCTTCGCCAGCGAGCTTCTGGGCCAGCATGCGCTGCTGAGCGAGCCGATGGGCGACGTGCCGGACGCGCCGCGATGGCTCAACCGGGTGCTGAGCTCGCGCCAGTACACGATCGCGGGCGGGACCAGCGAGATTCAGCGCAACATCATCGGCGAGCGCCAGTTGGGGCTGCCCAAGGG
>DASXQC010000364.1:0-4384 GCA_036493235.1 Reyranella sp. | reverse complement strand
GATGATGACAACTGACAATAGAAGCCGCATCGCGCCGAGTTTCTTGTGCCCACGTGTGAGCGCGACCACGACGACGCAAAGGACTGCGATCCACAGCCCGACAATCACCCAATATATCAATGCGGCAATTTCGTTCATGGACAACCCCCCGCGACTGTCGCGCAAATATTGCCGACGCCGGTCCACAACCTCGAGAGGCCTAAAAGGTGCCCTTGGACTCTATTTCAACGTAAATTATCGGTTCATTGGAACCGTAGTCGCTCTGCAAGCGAGACGCCAAATGCGAGTTTCAGGGACAGACCGCGCATCCAGAGCAATTTGAGCCAGGCCAGACCCAGCTCTCAATTCTCGGCCAGCTTCGGAAGCAAGGTGCGACGAAACTTGTTCGGCTCATCGAGAAAGCCGCTGACCATCGTTCGATTGACCGGCATGCAAATCCACGCGCGACAGTGCTTGCATTGCAGGTGCATCGGCCTGTGCTGGACCTTTGCGATGGTTTCGTCTCCATCGACCAGGATACCGGTGGTGTCGACGACCAGGCAATTCGTACAACAGAATATCAGCTCGCCCACCACATTCCCCTCAACGGGTTCATTTTTGCTCTTGAAACCAGAACAAGCTTACATGCCGTCCATTAATGCAACCTTGAATAGTTCAGCGATTTCCAGCCGCGCTCGCGGAACCTGGGTTCCACGCCGGCGATGCGTGGCAACGGATCGACAGGATCGGCCTCGTCTGGCCGCGCCGGTTCCATGGAAGGTGTGTGCCGTCGAGCGCCCACAGCGCAGGGACGAAACACTCTCGTCTCCCTTCCCTGTGCAGGGAGGGGAGACGAGCGTCGGGGAGAGGCCAGACCCTACTTCTACTTCTCCCTGAAGGCGCGGTGCACCTGGTCGGCGAGCGGCTTGACCAGATAGGACAGCAGCGTGCGCTCGCTGGTGGCGATGAAGATCTCGACCGGCATGCCCGGGATCAGCTGCACCTTGCCGAGCTTGGCGATCTCGGCCGGTGTCATGGCGATCCGCACCGTGAAATAGGTCGGGCTGGTCTTGTCGTCGCGCGAGACGTCGGCGCCGACCCTGCTGATCACACCCTCGATCTCCGGCGTCGTGCGCTGGTTGAAGCTGGGAAAGCGAAGCGTGGCCGGCTGGTTCAGCTTGACCTGGTCGATGTCCTGCGGCGCGACACGGGCTTCGGCGATCAGGTCGTCCTGGTCGGGCACGATGGTCATGATGGTTTCGCCGGCCGCGACCACGCCGCCCTGGGTGTGGATGGTGAGATCGTGGACGATGCCGGCCTGGGGGCTGCGGATCTCCAGCTTCTCGGTGGCGTCGCGCGCGGCGACCTGCTTTTCGAAGGTCTCGGCATATTTGGCGCGTACGTCGGCGAGTTCCTTGGCGACGTCGCTGCGGAAATCCTGGTCGATCTGGAGGATCTTCAGCTCGGTTTCGGAGATCTTGCCCTTGGCCTGCGCGATCGAGGCCGTGAGCTGCCCGCTCTCGCCGAGCAACCGCGCCGCATCGCGCTGGAGTGCGGACAACCGCGACAACGACACCAGCCGCTGGTCCCACAGCTCCTGCACGCCGACCAGTTCCTTGTCGATCAGCTCCGACTCCCGCTTCTTGGCGGTGAGCTGATCGCGCATGCCGGAAATCTCCTCGTTCAGTTGCGCGATCTGCTCGCGGAACTGGCGCTTCTGGCCGTCGGAGGCCTCGTGGCGAAGCTGGAAGAAGCGGCGTTCGCCGGAGACGATCGCTTGCGCCGCGGGATCGGTTTGCGACGTCAGCCGCTCCGGGAAGGCGATCTCCGCCTCGCCGTCGCGCTCACCCTGCAGCCGCGCGCGGCGCGCTTCCAGTTCCCACAGACTCTTGGTTACCGCGGCGAGATTTGCTCGTGCCACGGTCTCGTCCATCACGATCAGCAGATCGTCCCTGGCGACACGCGCGCCTTCCTGCACCAGCAGCTTCTTGGCGACGCCGCCGGTCGGATGCTGCACCTTCTTGACCGAGGACTCGACCACCAGTGCGCCCTGCGCGATGATCGCGCCCGACATGTCGGTCGCCGCGCCCATGACGCCGATGCCGCCGATCAGGAACAAGGCGGCCACGCCGACCGCCATCGCATGCCGTCTGATGGACTGGCCGTTATTGCTCATCGGCCGCTCCCTCGGCCTTCCGGTGCGGACTCGACCGCGGCCGCCTGTTTGGGCGCCAGCAGCGGCAGCACGGATTCCGTCGGACCGAAGGCCTGCATGCGACCCTCGTTCAGCACCAGCATGTGGTCGACGGCGCCGAGCAAGGTCGGCCGGTGTGCGATGACCACGACGATGCCGCCGCGTGCGCGCACTGCGCCGATCGCCGCGACCAGCGCGCGCTCGCCGGCGCTGTCGAGATTGGAATTGGGCTCGTCGAGCACCACCAGAAACGGCTCGCCATAGAGCGCGCGCGCCAGCGCGATGCGCTGGCGCTGGCCGCCCGACAGCATCAGGCCGCCATCGCCGACCTCGGTCTCGTAACCCTGCGGCAGCCGCAGGATCAATTCATGCACGCCGGCCTGCGTGGCCGCGCGCATCAGCCGCTCCGGATGGCGGAGCGACGCAAAACGCGAGATGTTCTGTGCGACCGTGCCGCGGAACAGCGCCACGTCCTGCGGCAGATAGCCGGTCGAGCGGCCGAGCGCGATCGGATTCCATTGCGCCAGCGCCGCGCCGTCGATCCGGATCACGCCGCGCCGGGGCGTGCCCACGCCGACCAAAGCGCGGGCCAGCGTCGTCTTGCCGGACCCGCTCGGGCCGACGATCGCCACGGCGCTTCCCGCCGATAATGCGAAGCTGACCTCATGCAGCACCAGGTTCTCCGAGCGCGGCGCGGTCAGGCTGACTGACGTGACGCGCAACTCGCGCGATGGCGCCGGCAGCGTTGTGGGATCGGTCTTCGCCGGCATGGTCGTGAAATTCTCGCGCAACCGCTCGAAGCTGGCGCGGGCGGCGATGAAGCCGCGCCAGTTGGCGATCGCCAGCTCGATCGGCGCCAGCGCGCGGATCGAGAGGATGGTCGCGGCCAGCATGACGCCGGCGGTGGCCTGCTGGTTGATGACGAGCCAGGCGCCGACTGCGAGCACGCCGGATTGCAGCGTCATCCTCAGGCAGCGCGAGATGCTGCCGAAGGCGCCGGTGAGGTCGGCCGTGTGCCGCTGCGCATCGAGCAAGGCCTGGCTCCGCTCCGCCCACAACTCGGACATCCTGCGCTTCATGCCGAGCGCATGCACGACCTCGGCGTGATGAAATGCGGTCTCCGACATGCTTCGCCGCGCCGAAGCGAGTCCCACCAGCGCGCGCGTCGGCTCACGCGTGAATAGCTCGGCGACGAAGGTCACGAGCGCGAGTCCGGCGGCGCCGAGCATGACGACGAGTCCCATCAGCGGATGGAAGATCGCGCAGACCAGGATGTAGAGCGGCGTCCACGGCAGGTCGCAGATCGCAACCAGCCCGCTGCCCGAGATGAAGCCCCTGACGGTATCGAGGTCCCTGATGATTTGAAGGCCGTCTGCGTTGGGGCGGGCGATCGCGGCGTGATGAACGCTGTCGAAGATGCTGTCCCTGATCGATTCGTCGAAGGCGTGGCCCATGCGCTCCAGGAGGCGGCTGCGCGTGGCGTCGACCGCGGCTTGCAGCAGGAGCAGCATCAGCGCGATCAGCAGCAGGCCGATCAGCGTCGACAGGCTGCGGCTCGGCAGCACCCGGTCGTAGGTCTGGAGCATGAAGATCGGTCCGACCAGCATCAGGAGGTTGACGAGGAAGCTGGCGGCGGCCGCCGCGAAGAATGCGGGACGGGCTTCCCGCGCGGCGCGCTGCAACTCGACCGGCAGGCCGGAGAGGCGAAGGCGGGACATGGTTGTCGTGGTTTTCACGGGTGTGATGCTCGGTGAAGACGGACGCGCGAGGTATTTCGCGCGTCCGCCGTCGGCAGGTCAGATGATGTGGTGACCGGACACGTCGACGATGCCGTGATCGCCGGTGACCGAGCCTGGCAACAGGCCGGAGGCGTCGACGAGGTCGGTCGCGGCCGGAGCGGTCGCCGGCGCCGCGGTTTCCGTGACCGGCGTCGGGCCGCCGAGCACATTGCCGACAAGGCTGTCGAGTCCGCCGCTGGAGGTGTCGAACAGACCCGGCATGGTCAGCACGCCTGCGTCGGCGAGCTGCGGTCCGTTCGATCCGACGTCGACCGCGCCGGCCGTGACGGTGTGATCCGCGGCCCCCGGTGCGGTCAGGACGCTGACATTGTCGCCGTTCTGGCTCGGGCCTGCGTCGGCATCGATCAGGTTGCCGCTGGACGAGCCGTTGCTGTTCACCAGGCTGCCGCCGACCACGCCACCGTCACCGGCG
>DASXQC010000363.1:0-6835 GCA_036493235.1 Reyranella sp. | reverse complement strand
AACTGGGGCCAGACCATGCTGCGCATCCTGGTGGCGCTCGCCTGGCCCGCCTTCGCGGTCGGCTGGGTGCTGATCTTCTTCGGCATCATGCGCGAGCTCAGCGCCTCGATTTTGCTCTATGTGCCGGATACCCAGGTGATGTCGGTAGTGATGCTGAAGATGTGGAACAGCGGCAAGCCGGAGGACGTGAGCGTGGTCGGCCTGATCATGCTGGTCCTCGTCCTGCTCTTCCGCTGGGTCCAGCTCCGGTTCATAAAGCGGCGCATAAGCACGCTATAAAGACAACAGGGAAGGCAAAGGGAGACGGACATGCGGAGAAGAAAGCTCCTCGGGCTGCTGGCCGCAGCGCCGGCGATCGTACGCCCGGCCTGGGCGCAGGACGCCGACTGGGACAAGGTCGTCGACGCGGCCAAGAAAGAAGGCAAGCTCTCGTTCTACACCGCCTCGATCGGCTCGCCGTTCCACAAGAAGGTGTTCGATGCCTTCACCGCGAAATACGGCATCAAGGTCGAGCTGCTGGAAGCGCGGGCGAGCGAAGTGCGCGAGCGCGTGCGGGTCGAGCAGGCGGCCGGCCGCTTCCTCGGCGACCTGCATCACAACGGCTCGACGACGACCTGGCTGATGACGCGCGACGGCAACTTCCAGCCGCACGGCGCGATCCCCAACGTCAAGAACGTCGACCCGATCTACGAGCCCGACGACACCAAGATCCCGGCCGAGGTCATCAGCTACTCCCTGCTGATCAACAAGAACATCGTGAAGCCGGCGGACGAGCCCAAGAGCTGGAAGGACATCCTCGATCCCAGGTGGCAGGGCAAGATCCTGTCCGACGACTACCGCGCGCTGGGCGGCGGCGCGGTGTTCTTCCCGGTGATGCTGAAGGCGTTCGGCCGCGAGTTCCACGAGAAATTGGCGGCGCAGAAGCCGGTGTTCTCGCGCGACCTGCAGAACAGCGAGCGCCGCACCGCGCGCGGCGAGTTCCCGCTGTACCTGCCGTTCAACCTGCAGGACCTCAACACGCTGAAGGGCCTGCCGGTGAAGGCGGTCGTACCGGCCGAGGGTCGGCCGTACGTGCGGTTCGACATCTCGATGCTGAAGAACGCGCCACATCCCAATGCCGCGCGGCTGTTCATGAACTTCTATCTCGAGCCCGACTCGCAGATCATCTTCGCCAACGCGGGCTACGCACCGGTGGTCAAGGGCGTGGTCGAGAAGACGATCCCGGAGATCCGCGAGCTGCTCGCGACCAAGGCGATGGGCACCACCGATCCGCCCAAGCAGGACGAGATGCTGGCGCTCGCCAAAGAGATCTACAAGTAGGCGGCGGTGCCGAGCGTCACACTCAAGGGAGTCGGGCGCCGGTTCGGTGCGCTGAAGGCGGTCGACGCGGTTGACCTCGCGGTCGAGAACGGTGAGTTCGTGACCCTGCTCGGCCCCTCGGGCTGCGGCAAGACCACGACCTTGCGCATGGTCGCGGGGCTGGAGCGCAACGACAGCGGCGTGATCGTGATCGGCGATCGCGTGGTGAGCGACGCGGCGGCCGACCTGTTCGTGCCGCCCGACCATCGCAAGCTCGGCATGGTGTTCCAGTCCTACGCGATCTGGCCGCACATGACGGTGTTCGACAACGTCGCCTATCCACTATCGGTGCGGCATGTGGCGAAGGCCGAAATCAAAACAAAGGTGACGGCGGCGCTGAAGCTGGTCGAGATGGAGGCCTATGCCGAGCGGCCGGCACCGGCTTTGTCGGGCGGCCAACAACAACGTGTCGCGATTGCCCGAGCGCTGGTGTTCGAGCCCGAGGTGCTGCTGCTCGACGAGCCGCTCAGCAACCTCGATGCCCGCCTGCGGGCGCAGATGGGCGACGAGTTCCGCGCGCTGCAGCGGCGGCTCAAGATCACCACCCTCTACGTCACCCACGACCAGGAAGAAGCGATGGCGCTCTCCGACCGTGTCGTGGTGATGGACGAGGGTCGCGCCCTGCAGGTCGGCGCGCCGGAAGAGGTCTATCGTCGGCCGGCGAGCCGTACCGTCGCGGCGTTCTTCGGCATGCCCAACTTCATCGAGGCCAAGGTGACGGCGAGCCTCGCCAACGGCCGCGACCATGTGCTCACGATCGAAGGCGCCGGCACGCGCGGCGACTGCCGTGCCGCCGAGGCGCACCAGCCGGGCGATTCCATCCTGGTGATGATCCGGCCCGAGGACGTGACGCTCGGTTCGGCCGGTCCGCTGTCCTGGCAGGGCAAGGTGATCGACGGCGTGTTCCGCGGGCCGCGGCGCACGCTCACCGTCGAGACGCAAGGCCGCCGCTTCACCGTCGAATGCCCGGCGACGCGCGCCGCGTCGGTCGGCGACACGGTGACGCTCAGCGTCGAGTCCGACAATGCCTGGGCGTTGTCAGACAACGCCTTGGCGGTGAGGCCCTAGATGGCGCGGCTGCGCGAACAGGATGCGAAGAAGCGCGCGGCGAGCGGCTTCGGGCCAGATTTCCTCGAAGCCTTCGCGCGCGGGCTTCGCGTGTTGCGCGCCTTCGACAAGCAGCACAGCCGAATGACCTTGAGCGAGGTGGCGCGCGCCACCGACCTGCCCAAACCCAGCGTGCGGCGGGCGCTCTATACACTCACCTGCCTCGGCATGGCGCAGAGCGACGGCCGTACCTTCCGGCTGACGCCGAAGGTGATGGAGCTGGCCTCGGCCTATCTCGCCTCCAACCTGGTGTCGACCGTGGTCCAGCCGGCCTGCGAGCGGCTGGCCGAGCGCACCGAGCAGTCGTGCTTCGCCGCGGTGCTCGACGGGCATGACATCGTGCTGATCGCCCATTCGCTGCACGGCCGGCCCGACGTGCTGGCGCCGACCATCGGCCTGCGCCGCCCGGCCTTCAACACCGCCGCCGGCCGCGTCCTCCTGAGCCAGCTCGACGAGGCGGCACTCGACCAATGGCTCGCCACGCTCGAGCCCAAGCTGATGACCGACTTCACGGTGACCGACAAGCGCGCGCTGCGCGCCGAGATCCTGCGCGTGCGCCAGCAGGGCTACGCCATCACCGCGCAGGAGCTGCGCCGCGGCTACCAGGCCGCCGCTGTGCCGCTGCGCCGCTACGACGGCGCCACGATCGCCGCGATCTGCGTCGCGGTGTGGTCGGAGGATTCCTCGGTCGGCTCCGTCGCCGAACGCTACGTCGCCGCTCTCACGGAAGAAGCCAACGCGCTGACGCCGCAGCTTCTCTGAATCACTCCACTCTTAAAAGGGCGTCGATTGCGTTATTACGCAATCTCTGGTTGCATTCTGGCCAGAAAAGAATATATTATTACAAATCGACATGGGCCTTTGGGAGAGGGAGCCATGGCACGGTTTTTCTCAGCAGTTCCAGTGGCCTTCTTCGGTCGCCTGTTTGCCTTGGGCGGCACGACCAATACGTCGATGAAATCGATCGATGACGACGCCGAGCGTGACCGCAGCGTCGTGAGGGCTGCCATTGTGGCCATGCTGTGGTTTTTAGCCGTTGGTGCAGTGCTGGCCAGCATTGGCGGTTCGCTGCCGCATGGACGCCGGGCGGTAACGGCCTTCGGTCTGCTGACCGTCGTAACCGTCGGTGCGATCTGCTGCGGTGCGGTCATCGGATTCATCTTCGGCATACCTCGCGCCCTCCAAGGCGCAGATGTTCCGAAAACCAACGGCGAGCCCACCCAGCTCATCAATACCAATCTTGAGCAGATATCTGATTGGCTGACAAAGATCATTGTCGGCGTTTCGCTCGTGCAGGCTCAACAGATATTCGTCACTCTGGTGAAAGCGTCTGAGCGGCTGGGTAAGGGCTTCATCGGGTTCGATCCCAATCTGGCCACGGGCATCGTCGCGCTGGTTGTCGTCGCCGGCTTCATTCTCGGATTCCTGGCGATGTACATCGAGACTCGCACGTTCCTATCACCGATGTTCCTGAGGACGGCCAAGATCGAGCAAAGCCTCAGCCAACTTGAGATCGACAGGCGTCTCATCAAGAATGTTCCTGCAGCATCCATCGACGCAAAACCGCCTGATCTGTCACCGGACCAAAAAGCCGCTATCGACCGGGTCGCGGCGCAACCCATGGCTACAGCGAAGACACCCGAGGAACTAGAGACTTGGGCGAAGGCAAGGTTCCTGCAGGAAGATTATGCGGCCGCGGAGCAAGGATACGCCCAGGCGCTTGCGTCTCGACCAGACGACTACAAGACGCGTCGCCAATACGGGCGAGTCTTGGTGTTGGCGGGAAAGCCCGAACCGGGTATCGCCGAACTGGACCGAGCGCGCGAGGCGGCGGCAAAGGCGAAGGATTTGGCAACCGCGCAGCGACTAGACCTGGACCGGGTATGGGCACGGCTCTATCTGCCCGGCGACGGCTTCCAGAAGGCCGTCGAACTCGGCAAGCAATTGATAACCGAAAGCCCGGCACTGGCTTCTGACGCACGACTTCAGACATATATAGCCTGCGCATACGGGCAGGAATACGCTTTGCACAGCGCACAGGAAGAAGCTGAGGCGGCGGACGGCGCCGCTCAAGCGGCGAAGGATGCGATCAACAAGGTGATTGCAGCGCCGGCCGGCGAGGGATGGCGCCAATTCCTTCGCGTGCTGGCGTCCGGCACGTCGCCCAATGACGACGATCTGGCGGTTCTAGCCAAGGAAAGGCCTGAGATCTGGAAGATCATCGACGACGCGACCCGCCGCTAGACAACGACAAGGCCGCGTCGAGGCTCGATGCGCATCTCAGGCGAACGGGTTGTCGTCGCCCTGCCAGTGGCGCTTGAGAAGCGGGATCTGGAAGAAGGCGAAGATCATCGTCGCGGGGAAACTCACGAACATCTTGCTGGCGATCCAGGTCTCGGTCGAGAAGCTGCGCCAAAAGAACTCGTTGATTCCGGCCAGCACGAAGAAGAACAGCGCCCAGCGAATGGTGAGCTTGCGCCAGCCCTCGTCGGTCAGCTGAAACGCCGTGCCGAAGATCGGCTTCAGCAATGGGCGTTTCATCAGCAAGAGTCCCCCGCCCAGGATCACGCCGAACAGGCAGTTCACGATGGTGGGCTTTAGCTTGATGAAGGTCTCGTCCTGCAGCCACAGGGTCAGCCCACCGAACACCAGCACGAAGAAGCCGCCGACCATCGGCATGATCGGCCAGCGGCCCTCCATCCAGCGGTAGCAAGGCAGCGCGATCGCCGTCGCGACGACGAACACGGCGGTGCCGATAAAGATGCCGAACTTGGCGTTGGCGGCGAAGAACAGCACCAGCGGGCCGAGCTCGAGTCCCGTCGACCACAGTTTGCGCATGCCCTTCTCGGGCTTGATGTCGTCACTCATGCCGAACCCATCATGAAGGCAGACCCATCAGGCTTCGCGCAAAGGCGCGCGCCTCGAACGGGCGCAGATCGTCGATTCCCTCGCCGACGCCGATGGCGACGACCGGCAGCTTGAACTTCTCGGCCAGCGCCACCAGCACGCCGCCCTTGGCGCTGCCGTCGAGCTTGGTCACCACCAGCGCGTCGACCGGCGACAGGTTCTTGAACGTCTCGACCTGGGCGTGGGCGTTCTGGCCGACCGTGGCGTCGAGCACCAGCAGGCTGGAATGCGGAGCGGTCGGATCGAGCTTGCGGATCACGCGCACGATCTTGGCGAGCTCTTCCATCAGGTTGGTCTTGTTGTGCAGGCGGCCCGCGGTGTCGATCAGCAGCACGTCGTAGCCCTCGGCCTTGGCCTTCTCCAGCGCCTCGTAGGCCAGGCCTGCGGCGTCGGCGCCGGTTGGCTTGGACACGACCGGCACGCCGGCGCGATCACCCCACACCTTGAGCTGCTCGACCGCGGCGGCGCGGAACGTGTCGCCCGCCGCCAGCATCACCTTCTTGTCCTCGCCTTTGAACAGGTGGGCCATCTTGGCGATGGTCGTGGTCTTGCCGCTGCCGTTGACGCCGATCACCAGCACGACATGCGGCTTGCGCGCGCCATCGATCGCGAGCCGGACGGCGACCGGCGCCAGGATCTCGGCGATGTCGTCGGCGAAGGCCGCACGTACCTCCTCGTCGGTGACTTCCTTGCCGAAGCGTTCCTTGCCGAGCTTCTCGACCAGGCGCGCTGCGACGCTGACGCCGAGATCGGCCTGGATCAGCGCGTCCTCGAGCTCGTTCAGCGTCTCCTGATCCAGCTTCTTCTTGGTGAAGAGGCCGGTGATGCTCTCGGTGACGCGCTTGGTCGACTTGGCCAGGCCCGCGCGCAGGCGCGACAGCCAGCCCTTATTCTCGACCTCAGCTTCCTTCTCGGCGTCGGCACCCGCCCGGGAGTCGGGCACCTCGCTCGCTGATCCGCTGGGGAGAGGCGAGACCGGTATCTCGGCCTCTTTCTCGACTTCCGGCTCTGCCGACTGAGGCGGCTCTGCCGACTGAGGCGGCTCTGCCGACTGGGGTGTCTCGCTGGCCGGGATTCCCCGAGAGCGAAACCGCGCAAACCAGCCCTTCTTCTCGGGTTCCGCCTCGCTCACCGGGACACCTCGGGAAAGCAGCGAGCGTCGAGCTCGCCCTTGAAGGCGAGCGCGATGCCGCCGGTCATCATCACGTGATCATCGCGCAGCCATTCGATGCCGAGCGTGCCGTGCTCCAGCATCACCTCGGCCTTGCGATCGACCAGTCCGCGGCGGCTCGCCGCCACGACAGCCGCGCAGGCGCCCGAGCCGCAGGCGAGCGTCAGGCCCGCGCCGCGTTCCCAGACGCGCAGCTTCATCTTCTCGCGCGACAGCATCTGCGCGACGCCGATGTTCGCTCGCTCGGGGAAGAACGGAGCGTGCTCGAGTCGAGGGCCCAGCTCGGCGAGC
>DASXQC010000362.1:0-1721 GCA_036493235.1 Reyranella sp. | reverse complement strand
GGAAGCGCCATGCCACAGCAAGACAGCCCGACCTACTGGAAGAACGCCCGCACCGAAGTGCGCGCGGCGGGCTTCGATCCCGATCGCGCCGCCAAGACCAATGCGGTGGTCACCATCGCCAGCGCCTACACCAACGCACATCGCTGCAACAACCGCGTGCGCCGGATCACCGACCTGCTGGTCGACCTGGTCGCCGAGCGCGGCGGCACCGGCTTGATCGTCGGCGCGCCGGCGGTGTCGGACGCGCTGACGCAAGGCACGCCGACCGCGGGCTACAGCCTGGTGTCGCGCGACGTTGCTGCCGACTGCTTCGAGATCGGCCACTACGCCCATCACGGCGAAGCGATGATCGTGATCTCGGGCTGCGACAAGACCGGCGCCGCCGCGCTGATGCCGCTCGCTCGGACCAACGCCTTCGGCCTGGTGCTCTATCCCGGCACCAGCTCGCCGGGCAGCGTCTCGTTCGGACCATGGGCCAAGAAGGGCGCCAACCTCACCATCATGGACTACGCCGAGGGCCGCGCCGCCGCCGAGGCCGGCCGCATCACCCAGCAGGAGCTGCTCGAGCTCGAGCGCAACGTGCTGCCAGGCAGCGGCACCTGCGGGGCGATGTTCACCGCCAACACCATGAGCACCACCGCCGAGGCGATCGGCATGATGCTGCCGCGCGGCGCCTCGCATCCGGCCGACTACAATGCGCAAAGCGACATCCACGAAGACGTGCGCGCACAGACCAAAGCCTCGGTCGACGCGGTCTATCGCCTGATGGCGGCCGGCATCCGCCCGCGGGACATCATGACCGAGCGCGCCTTCGAGAACGCGATCACGACGATCTATGCGATGGGCGGCTCCACCAACATGTACCTGCACCTGCTCGCCATTGCGCGCGAAGCGCAGGTGCCGATCACGATCGAGCGCATCCAGGCGGTCGGCGAGCGCGTCCCGCTGCTCTCCAACCTGCAGCCGCATGGTCCCTATGCGATGACCAGCCTGCATGCGATCGGTGGCGTGCCGGTGGTGATGAAGGAGCTGCTGCGCGCGGGCCTGCTGCACGGCGACGTCATGACCGTGACCGGCAAGACGCTGGCGGAGAACCTCGCATCGGTACCGACGCTGGAGGCGCTGGGCGACCAGGACATCATCCGCCCGGTCTCGAATCCGGTCGCGGCAGCGAACAACCACATCAGCGTGCTGAGGGGCAATCTCGCGCCCGAGAGCTGCGTGCTGAAGCTGTCGGGCAAGACACTGGAGAAGGGCGAGTTCCGCGGCACCGCGCGCGTGTTCGAGTCGGAGCCCGACACGATGAAGGCGATCCGCGCCGGCGAGATCAAGCCCGGCACCGTGATCGTGGTGCGCAATGTCGGCCCGATCGGCGGACCCGGCATGCCGGAGATGGTAATGCTCACCATCCAGCTGCAGGGCCGGGGCCTCTCTGAGGACGTGGCGCTGATCACCGACGGCCGCTTCTCGGGCGTGAGCCACGGCATCCTGATCGGCCATATCTCGCCCGAGGCGGCGCGTGGCGGCCCGATCGCGGCGGTGCGTGACGGCGACACCATCGTCATCGACCCGCGGGCACGGACGCTCAATCTCGACGTGCCGGCAGAGGAGATGGCCAAACGCATGGCGAGCTGGCGGGCGCCCGATCGCAGTCTCTTGCGGCCGGGATCGGTGCACGACAAATACGTACGCCTGGTCTCGTCGGCGCACTACGGCTGTGT
>DASXQC010000361.1:0-5767 GCA_036493235.1 Reyranella sp. | reverse complement strand
GCGGTCCTCGACGTCCGGCTGCGTCTAGGCTTTTCGCCTACCACCAGCCTTTTGCCGAAGTGGCGCGCTTATATTGCCGCGTTACGTGGGCGTCAAGCGCAACGGAACGGTTTTCTCATTGATTTCGTTGCTGATTTCCAGCGTCGCATTCTCGACTCGTTCCTGACTCGCACACCGGGTGGTACGCAACTTTCTATCACCACAGGTTGGGGGTCCGCCGAGGCCCCGACACAATGATTTGGCGATTATATACTTGACGTAGCAAGGCCCAAGCCCTAGAAAAGGGCCATGGCCGACCTGACCAACAAAATCTTCACCGACGAGACCGCCGCCCGCGAATACCTTGAGGCCCAGCGCTGGCCCGATCAGGTCTCCTGCCCGCACTGTGGCGGCCTTGAGAAGATCGGCAAGATGCAGGGCAAGAGCACCCGTCCGGGCCTGTGGTGGTGCGGCGACTGCCGCAAGCCGTTATCTGTGACGGTCGGCACGGTCTACGAGCGCTCGCACATTCCCCTGAACAAGTGGCTGCTAGCGACGCACCTCATGTGCAGCAGCAAGAAGGGCATTTCCGCACACCAGCTACACCGCATGCTGGGCATCACCTACAAGTCGGCTTGGTTCATGGCCCACCGCATCCGCGAGGCGATGAAGGCGGACGGCAACGAGCCCATGGGCGGCGAAGGCGAGATCGTCGAGGCCGACGAGACCTACATTGGCAAGAAGCACGGCGTGAAGAAGGGCCGCGCCTTCCACCACAAGAACGCCGTGGTTTCGCTGGTGGAGCGTGGCGGCCGTGTCCGCTCCTTCAAGATCGATCGCGCCAACATCAAGACCGTTGGCCGCGTCGTGTCTGAGAATGTCGCCAAGGAAAGCGCCCTCATGACCGACCAAGCCACCTACTATGGCGCGGTCGGCAAGGGCTTCGCCAAGCACGAGACCGTTAACCACATGCTGGACGAGTACGTCCGTGGCGACGCCCACACGAACACGATTGAAGGCTTCTTCTCGATCTTCAAGCGCGGCATGAAGGGCGTCTACCAACACTGCGACGAGCGCCACTTGCACCGCTATCTGGCGGAGTTTGACTTCCGCTACAGCAACCGCACCAAGCTGGACGTGACCGACCGCGAGCGTACCGACAAGGCCCTCAAGGGCATCGAGGGGAAGCGCCTTACCTATCGGCGGATTAACGAGCGGCCGACCGCTTAGCCTCGGTACGGCGGCCCTTCGTCGCCTTCTCGCATCACTGCTGGATGACGACTCGACTCCATAGTTGGCTGTGGCAATCTCGCGTCGCCACAACCATGGAGGGGGCAAGATGGCAGACGACACCACCGTGCACATCGGCGAAAATTCGCCTGAGCAAGTGGCCTATAAGCTTTTCCGGCACATCGCTTTTGTGGAAGGCAAGAAAGTCGAGGGGAGGATGAATGACTCGAGCCCGCCTGCGGACCGGAAATGGATTCTCACGACGTACTGGGAGTGCGTGAGGACGGTTCGGGGAGCGAAGCCGGGCGAGTAAGCCACTGCCAATAGGCTTCGGCCGCCTTCACAACGTCAGTCGGGTCTGGCGACGAATGCTTTTCGGTCGCCAGCTTCAGGCACTCAAGCTTGAGGGCGTCGATATTGTCCATAGCTTGCCGCCTCCTAAGCGGCCCGCGTGATTCTACTTCAATACGCTACAGAAAGTGTAGCGCCAATTTTTCCCGTCTTCCGTGTGCGCTTGGAGTGCCTGCGCTTCAGCACGCGAAGCTGCCCGCGCTTCCAGCGCAATATCCGGCGCGACCTTCGCGAGAAGGCATCGCATTCATCGCCGCCGCGATATCCCCTATGCCCCATCATCGGGACGTCCCCTTCTTCTTTGGCTTGGCCTTCTTGACCGTAGCCTTGGGTTGCGGCGGAGTCGCCAGCATACGGGCGACGGTCTTCTGAAAGACCGGATCGAGGTTGGGGGAGGGCTTGGGCATGAGGGCGGACATTGATGAAGATCCACGAGCGCCTTCTACCAGTACGCTGGCAGAACTCGTCGGCGCGATTGTAATCTACTACGCGGTGATAGAACACTGGCTCGACGGCATGGTGTTCTGCATCCATGACCGGGTACCTGGGGCCAAGAAGATCGAGAAGCGCCGCCCGTACAACGCCGCTCAAGAGTTTGAGTTCTTGCGGAAAAGCTTCAATACGCTTCCTGATTTGCTCCCCTTCAAAGACCAAGGCTTGTCGCTTCTGGACAAGCTGAGGCCGCTGTCCGAATTCCGGCATAGCGTCGTGCACGGCCATATTCGGTCCTACAACTTCGGGGAGGGATGGCTTGAGTTCAGCCGAGTAGTTAAGGGGCCAAACTACGCGCCGCTGCGACAGACCGTGAGAGTCGATATCGAGGAGCTATTCGGCGCGGCCGGGGATTGCTGGCCCTCCTGTCGCCGGCTCAAGACCTCACGCAGAGCTTGGTCGCAAAGTTCGCTCCCGAGTATGGCGCTCAGCAAGCGAGCGGCAGCCTTGGCTGGACTCTCCCCCGTGTCTTCCCAGTCGTAAAGAAAATCGGCGACTAGATCGGTCAGTCGCTCCAGTGCAGTCGTTTCCTCGCCCACGACGGGCTCTCAATCGGGCCGTCCCCGACACAATCATTGGCTCTCGTATATCGGGGACGGCCCCGGTGCCTTGACGGCTCTGACCCGGTGAAGGGCCAGATACAGACTTGGGGTCTGCTACGTCAAGTATACAATCGCCAATGATTTACTTCACACGCGCCCCGCGCTAAAGAGGACACGCATGTTGCGTCGCGCCAACCGAATCAACTCGACCGTCAAAGGTACAGCCTTTGGGGCGGGGAGATTGTGCGCGATCGTCTGAGCTAGCAGCCGACCGACAACCCCGACCCCGCCGCCAGGACGGGGTCACGCAACAGGTCCCGCCCTCCGGTGAACGGAAGCGAGACCGAAAATGTCCTCCTCGTCCAGGATGCCTTCGACCCCGGTGCTCCATACGCCGCGCTTGGTGCTGCGCCCGCTGCGCACCAAGGACTCGCCGGTTATCCAGAAGCGCTTCGCCAACTGGGAGGTCGTCCGCTGGCTGGATGCCAAAGTCCCCTGGCCCTACCCGGCCGACGGCGCCGCCAACTTCGTCAATGGCTGCTTGGCCCAAATGGCCAGGGGCGAGGCTTCCCATTGGGCGCTGGTGCCCAGAAAGGGCCCAGCCGACCTGATCGGCATCATCAGCCTGCGGCCGGACGACGGGGAGACCCACGATCAGCGCGGGTTCTGGCTCGACCCCGCCTTCCACGGCAAGGGGCTGATGACCGAGGCGGCCGACCGGGTAACCGACTACGCCTTCGGCAAGCTCGGCTGGCCCTGCCTGTGGCTCAGCAACGCCCAGGACAACCACGCCTCGCGCCGCATCAAGGAGAAGCAAGGCGCCAAGCTGGTCGACATGATGATCGGCCGGTTCGTGAGCGGCGAGGCCACCCGCATGGTCTGGCTGCTCGATCGCGAGGACTGGGTCGGCCGGCAGGCGGCTTAGCTTCACCGGGGCCGCGCCACTAAGTGTGGAGGCCGCTCCACGCCTCGGTGACGCGGTCCCGGCAAAGAAAAAGGCCGTCGCCTTGCAGCGACGGCCTTTTCGCTGTTTCAGCGTCCGACGCTTAGTCGTCCGCGGCATGCTCCTGCTCGAGCGTCGGCACCGGCTCGTCCTCGCCGTCGGCGCCGGCCGCAAGGATGGCGCGGTCCCGCTGGGCGGCGATCGCCTTGAGGCGGTTCACGACTCCGCCGGTGCCCGCCGGGATCAGGCGGCCGACGATGACGTTCTCCTTGAGGCCCTGCAGGTTGTCGACGCGGCCGCTGACGGCCGCCTCGGTCAGCACGCGGGTCGTCTCCTGGAACGAGGCCGCCGAGATGAACGACTTCGTCTGCAACGAGGCCTTGGTGATGCCGAGCAGCACCGGGTCCGCCTTGGCAGGCTTCATCTTCTCGGCGATCAGCTTGGCGTTCTCGGTGTCGAACTCGCCCTTGTCGACCTGCTCGCCGATCAGGAACGTGGACTCGCCGGCGTCAGTGATCTCGACCTTCTGCAGCATCTGACGCGCGATCGTCTCGATGTGCTTGTCGTTGATCTTCACGCCCTGCAGTCGATAGACCTCCTGGATCTCGTTGACGAGATACTCGGCCAGCTTCTCGATGCCCAGCACTCGCAGGATGTCGTGCGGCACCGGGTTGCCGTCGATCAAGAGATCGCCGCGCTCGACGTAGTCGCCTTCCTGGACGGCGATGCGCTTGGTCTTCGGGATCAGGTACTCGACAGGCTCCGCATTCTCGCCTTCAGGCACGATCAGGACGCGGCGCTTGTTCTTGTAGTCCTTGCCGAACTCGATGCGGCCCGGGATGTCGCAGATGATCGCGAAGTCCTTCGGCTTGCGCGCCTCGAACAGCTCAGCCACGCGCGGTAGACCGCCGGTGATGTCGCGGTTCTTGCCGCCCTCGCGCGGGATACGCGCGAGGATGTCACCGGCATGGACCTCCTGGCCGTTCTCGACCGACAGGACCGAGTCGAGCGACAGCAGGTAACGGGCCTCCTGGCCGTTGGCCAGCATGATCGGCTGGCCGGCCGCGTCATGGATGACGATGCGCGGACGGAGATCACCACCACGCGGCTGCCCCTTCCAGTCGACGACGACGCGGTTGGAGATGCCGGTCGACTCGTCGATCACTTCGCGCATCGACACGCCTTCCACCAGGTCGGTGTAGACCGCCTTGCCCGCCTTCTCGGTGATGATCGGCAGGGTGTACGGATCCCACTCGGCCAGCTTCTGGCCCTTGGTCACGGGCGTGTCGTTGTCGACCAGCAGGCGCGCGCCATAGGGCACGCGATGCTTGGCGCGCTCGCGCTGGGCGCCGTCGACCAGCACCAGTTCGGTGTTGCGGCCCATCACGACCGGAATGCCCGCGCTGTTCATGACGACGTTGCGGTTGCGTATCTGGACGGTGCCATCGTGGCTCGCCTCGATGTTCGACTGCTCCGCACCACGCTGCGCGGCGCCGCCGATGTGGAAGGTACGCATCGTGAGCTGGGTGCCCGGCTCGCCGATCGACTGGGCGGCAATGACGCCGACCGCCTCGCCGATGTTGACCTTCGTGCCGCGAGCAAGGTCGCGGCCGTAGCACTTGCCGCAGACGCCGATCTTGGTGTCGCAAGTCAGCACCGAGCGAATGCGCAGCTCCTCGATGCCGGCCTTGTCGATCAACTCGACGCCGACCTCGTCGATCAGGTCGCCCGCCTTCACGATCAGGGTCCCGGCCAGAGGATCGACGATATCGTCGAGCGCCGAGCGGCCGAGCACGCGCTCGGACAAGGGCTCGATCACGTCGCCGCCGTCCACGACCGCGCGCATCGTGAGGCCGCGTTCGGTGCCGCAATCCTCCTCGATGATGATGCAGTCCTGGGCCACGTCGACCAGACGGCGGGTCAGGTAACCCGAGTTCGCCGTCTTCAGCGCGGTGTCAGCCAGACCCTTGCGGGCGCCGTGGGTCGAGTTGAAGTACTCGAGCACCGACAGGCCTTCCTTGAAGTTCGACAGGATGGGCGTCTCGATGATCTCGCCCGACGGCTTGGTCATCAGGCCGCGCATGCCGGCGAGCTGCTTCATCTGGGTGGCCGAGCCACGCGCACCGGAGTGCGCCATCATCCACACCGCGTTGACCGGCTTGCCCGGCTGCGGCGTGGAAATGCCCTTCATCATCTCCTCGGCGACGCGATCGGAGCAGCGCGACCAGGC
>DASXQC010000360.1:0-2782 GCA_036493235.1 Reyranella sp. | reverse complement strand
AGGGTTTCAGCGACGACAACATCGCGGCGCTCCGTCGCCTCGCTCCGACGCTCGGTCTTGCCGCCAAGAATAGCTCGCTGACGCGCATCGCCGGCACGCTGGTCGACGTCTATCTCGGCCATGATGCCGGCCGCATGGTGCTGCAGGGCCGCATCCAGCGCGGCATCGCCGACCGCATCGAGGCGGTGCTGTGGTTCTCCGACCTGCGCAGCTTCACCGCCATCACTGATACCGCGCGGCCGGTCGAGATCATCCCGCTGCTGAACGACTATGCCGAAGCGGTGATCACCTCGATCCACCAGGCCGGCGGCGACGTGCTGAAGCTGATCGGCGACGGCACGCTTGCGATCTTCCGTGCCGACGATCGCGGCACGGCGTGCGAGAACGCGCTCAAGGCCGAGGCCGACATGCGCCGCCGCGTGGCCGAGCTCAACGAGCGCCGCAGCGCCGAGGAGCGCCCGACCACCTCGGTCTATGTCGGGCTGCATGTCGGCGCGGTGTTCTACGGCAACATCGGCAGCGTCGACCGCCTCGACTTCACGGTCGTGGGACCGGCCGTGAACGAGACCAGTCGCATCGCCTCGATGTGCCGCTCGGTCGACCGGCCGCTGTTGATCTCGTCCGCCTTCGCGTCTGCCCTGCCGGAGAAGGAGCGCCGCCATCTCGTGTCAGTCGGGCGTTTCGCTCTTCGCGGTGTCGGCCGCGCGCAGGATCTCTTCACGCTCGACCCCGAACTTCTGCTGACTCGCTAGAGCGCTTCCAAGCGTCAGCCCGGAAACGCACGCTTCGGTGGCGTTCACCGCACAGAGGCACATCCTGCCCGGCTGATTACAGCCCGACAGGATGTGCTTTGGTAAAAATTCCGCGTCCCGGCTTGCGCGCATAGCGCAGCAATGCCTACGATGCGACCTAAGAATAAAGCCGTTTATTGCGGCAGGGGCTATCGGGAGGAAAAAGTTAATGCTCAAGCATAAGCGTCGTAGCGTGATCAAGCTTGCCGGCAGCGCCGCTGCCGTCGCGTCCACGGGCATGGCCGGCATTCTGGCCAGCGGTCGCACACCGGCCTATGCCCAGCAGAAGACCGTCCATTGGTTGCGTTGGGTCGATTTCGTTCCCGCGTCGGATCAATTGTGGCGCAAGGAACTGGTGCCGCAGGCCGAGAAGGAACTCGGCATGAAGATCAACATCGAGACGGTGAACGGCAACGACCTGCAGCCGCGCACCACCGCCGCCATCCAGTCCGGCTCCGGCCCCGACCTGATCATGGCGTTCAACAACACGACCTACATCTATGACAACAGCGTCGTCGACCTTACCGACCTCGCCGAAGATCTCTCCAAGCGCGAAGGCGGCATCTTCAAGTACTGCCGCTCGTTCTGCAGCAACGGCAAGATCTTCATGAGCATGCCCTGGGCGGTGCCCGGCGCGATGATCTCCTATCGCAAGTCGTGGTTGGCCGAGGCGGGATCGCCCGATGGCTTCCCCAAGACCTGGGAAGAGTATCGCAAAGTCGGCAAGAAGCTGAAGGAGGCTGGCCATCCGATCGGCCAGACGCTCGGCCACACCTTCGGCGACGCACCGACCTTCACCTATCCCTACATGTGGTCGTGGGGCGGCAAGGAGGTCGAGGCCGACGGCAAGACGGTCGCGATCAATTCCAAGGAGACGATCGAGTCGGTGAAGTTCATGTCCGCGTTCTGGAAGGAGGCGCACGACGAGGGCGCGCTCGCCTGGGACGATACCAACAACAACCGCGCGTTCCTGTCCGGCACCATTGCCGCGACGCTGAACGGCGCCTCGATCTACATCGAGTCTTCGCGCAAGCCCGACACCTACCAGACGGAAAAGGGCAAGCCGATGTACCAGGACGTTGCGCACTCGCCGCTGCCGGCGGGACCGGCGGGACAGTTCGGCATGCACCTGATGCAGTCGACCATGCTGATGAAGTACTCGAAGAACCAGGACGCCGCGAAGGAGTTCCTGAAGTGGGTCCACACCGAGAAGAACTACGAGAAGTGGTTCCTCTCGCAGAAGGGCTACTCGACCCCGTGCACGGCGAAGTGGGAAGAGCATGCGCTGTGGAAGCAGGATCCGGTGATGGCGCCGTTCAAGGTTGCCGCCCGTCTCGGCCAGGCGCCCGGCTTCGCCGGGCTGCCGAACCAGAAGGCGGCCGAAGCGCTCAGCAAGTACATCGTCACCGACATGTACGCCAAGGCGGTGCAGGGCATGCCCGCCGAGGAATCGGTGAAATGGGCAGAGAGTGAACTGAAGAAGATCTACTCAGTCTAAGTCGGCGGGTTCGACACAACCAACAGGCAGGTCGAGCATGGCGGTCACCGCGGTTCCAGGAATGGTGGGAGGCAGACAGCCCCTCCCGTGGATGCGGAAGCTGGAGGATGAGCGCTGGCTGGCGTTCGCCCTCCTCTTGCCGACCGCCATCCTGCTCGGCCTGTTCATCGCCTATCCCTTCGTCGAGGGCATCCTCCTGGCGTTGAGCGACGCCAGGGTCGGTGACCCCGGCCATTTCGTCGGGCTGCAGAACTTCGCCAAGCTCTGGGACGACGGCATCTTCTGGACGTCGGTCAGAAACACCTTCTGGTACACGGCGGTCACCACCGTGTTCAAGCTGGCGCTCGGCCTGTGGCTGGCGATGCTGCTGAACCGGCACTTCGTGGGCAAGGCGATCGTGCGCGCCTTCATCCTGCTGCCGTTCATCATTCCGACGGTGCTGTCGACCTTCGCCTGGAAGTGGATGTTCGACCCCACCTTCAGCGTCATCAAC
>DASXQC010000359.1:0-2548 GCA_036493235.1 Reyranella sp. | reverse complement strand
TGTCGCCCGGAGTCCCCAGGCTGGACGTCTTCAGCATGGCGCGCCCGGGCCTGCGGCCGGAGCTGCGGGCCGGCGTGCACAAGGCGATCAGCAGCGAGCAGCCGTGGTCCGCAAGGACGTGCTGGTCGGCACCAACGGCGGCCGCCAGTCGATCGACCTGCACATCCAGCGGTTGCCAACCACGAGCACGCACGAGCCGCTCTACATGGTGGTGTTCCAGGACGTCGGCGGCATCAAGGGCAGCCAGGAGGCCGAGGCAGCGACTGGCAACGACGACGACGATCTCGAGAACGCCAACCTGCGGCAGATCGAGATGGAGCTGCGCGCCACCAAGGAGCGGCTGCAGACCACCACCGAGGAGCTCGAATCGGCCAACGAAGAGCTGAAGTCGGGCAACGAGGAACTCAGCTCGATGAACGAGGAGCTGCAGTCGGCCAACGAGGAGCTCGAGACCTCGAAGGAGGAACTGCAGTCGATCAATGAGGAGCTGCAGACCGTCAACGCCGAGCTGAATGCGCGCGTCGAGGAACTGAGCCGCGCCAACAGCGATATCGCCAACCTGCTCGAGAGCACGCAGATCGCCACGGTGTTCCTCGACCGCCACCTCAACGTCAAGAACTTCACCCCGGCGGCGAAGGAGATCTTCCGCCTGGTCGAGAGCGACACCGGCCGGCCGATCACCCATGTGCGCGCCCGCTTCCAGGCCGACACGGTGCAGGACGATGCCGAGCGGGTGATGCGCACGCTCGCCACCATCGAGCGGCAGATCGAGAGCACCGACAGCGGCCAGCGCTACGTCATGCGCATGATGCCCTACCGCACGGTCGACAACGTGATCGCGGGCGTGGTCATCACCTTCGTCGACGTGACCAAGATGAGCGCCGCCGAGGCGCGCATCGGCGAGCTGACCCGCGACCTGCGCGAGCGCATCTCGAGCCTCGAGACGCTGCTCGACGTGGTGCCGGTCGGCATCCAGATCCTGCGCGACGGTGGCCGGGCGGAGGAGGTGCAGGTCAACCGCCACGGCGCCCAGCTGCTGGGCGACGGCGTGCGCGGCGATGCCGGCAGCCCACGGCGGCTCGCCCGCCCGATCCGCCTGTTCCAGGGCGACCGCGAGCTCGGCTCCGACGAGCATCCGCTGCAGCTCGCCACCCGCTCGGGCCGGCCGGTCGCCAACTTCGAGGGCCAGCTGCTGCGCGCCGACGGCGAGCGGCGCGACGTCATGATCACCTCGACGCCGTTGTTCGAGGAAGACGGCAAGGTGCGCGGCGCGATCGCCGCCATCGTCGACATCTCCGAGAGCAAGAATGCCGAGGCGCGCCAGCAGGTGCTGCTCTACGAGCTGCAGCACCGGGTCAAGAACATCATCGCCACCATCAGCGCGCTGGCCGGCCGCACGCTCAAGGGCGACATCTCGCCGGCCGAGTTCGTGCAGGCCTTCCAGGGCCGGCTGCGCGGCATGGCGCGCACCCACGAGCTGCTGTCGCGCAGCGACTGGGCCGGCGCGCCGGTCGGCGACCTGGTCGAGAGTACCTTACGCAGCCTGGTCTCGCTCGAGCCCGGCGCCTTCAAGGCGCAGGGACCCGAGGTGCTGTTGACGCCGAACGCTGCCGCGACGCTCGGCATGGTGATCTACGAGTTGGCGACCAACGCGGTGAAGTACGGCGGGCTGGCGCAGCCTCCCGGCCGGCTCGACGTGCACTGGCAGCTCGCCGGTCCGCAGCAGAACGGCCGCGTCGAGCTCGTCTGGACGGAATCGGGCGGCCGTGACGTGCCGCGAGATCTCACGCCCGGTTTCGGGCTGAACTTCATCACGCGCAGCATCGAGTACGAGATGCAGGGCAAGGCCGAACGTGAGCCCGCGCCGGGTGGCCTGCGCTGGACGATCGAATTCCCGGTCGCCCAGAACGTGCAGCGTAGCTAGAGCGATTTCCGTTCAGATGGAACCGCGCCGACACGATCGTCACTTATTCCAACGCTCCACGGGCGCGGTTCCATCTGAGCGGAAATGCGCTCACGGGCGATTTTTGTTGCAGCAGGCATATTCCGTCCGGCCGATTCCGGCCGGCCGGAATATGCTCTAGGAGGCAGCCATGCCGCCCCTGTCGCACGACGCGCTCACCGGTCTGAAGATCCTGGTGGTTGAGGACAGCTTCCTGATCGCCGAGCATGTGTCCGAGCTGCTCAGCGAGTACGGCTGCGTGGTGGTCGGGCCGGTCGGCCGGCTCGCTGCGGGCCTGAAGCTGGTCGAGGACGGCACGGCGGTCGATGGCGCGGTACTCGACGTCAATCTCGACGGCGAGTTCTGCTTTCCCATCGCCGCCGCGCTGGTGCGCCGCGCCGTGCCGTTCCTTTTCCTGACCGGCTACGACGACAGTGACATCATTCCCGGCGACTTCGCCGCCGCGCCGCGTCTCGGCAAGCCGCTCGACGAGGCCCAACTGGTCCGCACCGTCGCGACCGACTTCGCCCGGCGTTAGGAAATCAGGAGAGGATTCGCGCCGCTGCGCGATGCATCGCCGGATCGCCGGCGGCCAGGATCGAGCCG
>DASXQC010000358.1:0-2842 GCA_036493235.1 Reyranella sp. | reverse complement strand
GAGCGTCGAGCCGGTTCCGGCGCCGACCTCGAGCACCTCGCCGGAGAGATCGCGCAGCAGCTCGGCGCGCCATTTCGACAGGCAGGCTTCCTCGCTGCCTCGCATGAAGCGGTCGTAGACCGCGGCCATCAGCCAGGACATTCACTTTCCTTCGTTACGGTTTGCGGCGCTCGCTGCGCTCGCGATAGAAGTTAAGGTTGCCTTCCTCGACGTTGCCAAGCAAAAGCTGCGCAACGAGATCCGCGTACCAGTTGAACCGGGTGCTGATTCGATAGGTGATCTTCATCTTCACCTCGCTATGGCCTTCCACGGGCGTCAACGTGTACGCGGTATCGATCAGATCGAAATAGTGGCCGCCAACGACGACATGTTCGTCGAGCGCATAGCGCGGGAAAGAATCCTGGTAGAAGCGATAGCTCCAGCGCACGTACCGGTTCTCCTGCGATTGATCGATGACCTCGTCGAAGTACACCTGCTTGCCCATTGTCACTCGCCGTAGCGGGCTTCCGGCCTCCTGGCGGCTTACGCCGGCAAGGGGTAGTGGCATGCCCATCCGAAAGACCCATGCGCGGTCCACCTCGTGCGGCTGGATCTCTGGTGCGTTCATGATCTGCCGCCAGATCGCGTCGGGCTTGGCCTTGACCAGCACGGTGCGTTCCACCGCATTGATCCTGGTCGGCAACTCTTCCCCGCTCTCCATGGCGCCGGCGATCAGCGGAACGAGGGCGACGCCCAGCAACGTTTGCTTGGGCCAGTTCGTCAGGCGGCAGACCGCACCCATGACCAAGCCGCCGACTGCGCCGATGAGTCCGAACAGCGGTGCGATGATGACCGCGCAGAGAAGCCCTTCGATCATGATCAGCATGGTGCCGATCACGAAGAAAATGTTGGCCAGGATCGGCGCCCAGATGTAGTACGGCCAGGCGCGCCGCTTCTGGCGTTCGGCGAAATACACCGTCACTGCGCCGACGATCGCAGGCGCGAGATAGACGAATGACGCCGTCATCGCCGCATAGGCGCCGCCCGGTTGGCCGGAGAAAGCCAGACGCAGCGCGATTCCAGTGATCACGCCGGCTGCGAAGGGCCACCAGGCCGCGAACGGCAGGCGGCGCTCGACGGGTCGCTCTGGCTCGGGCGGCGAACTATCGTTGGAGTGCAGGTTGTTCATCGACTATTTCTTCGAGGTCTTCGCACTCCAGTTTCTGTCTCGGTTGGCCGACGTTCCATGCGAGCCCTAGTGCGCTGAGCGCCGCGATAACGTAATAGCCCGGATCGCACTGGCCGGGCTCGAGACCCATGCGGGCCGACTCCGGGAACGCGTGGTGGTTGTTGTGCCAGCACTCGCCCATGGTGATCGCGCCCACGCCAACGAGATTGGCGGCCTGCACGCCGGCGCCCACGACGTGCCAGCGCCCCGGACCCGGGTTGTGGCAGAGGTAGGTGACGATCCAGTGTCCGGCCACGGAGACCGAGACCCGGCAGCAGATTCCCCACACGACCCAAGGCAGGCCGCCGAGGGAGTAGAGAAGAATTGCGAGCGGCGCCTGCTGCAGCATCCAGGTGCGCTCCATCCAGAGCAGCCAGCGATCCTCGCGCAGGTCCGCTTCGAGCGCAAACTGCGGCGGCCGATCGAAATCGAAGCGGCAGTGCAGCTGCCAGAACGCATCCACCAGCAGCGAGCGGCGGTGCGAGAAAAAGTCGTGGCACGAGGGCAGGCGCTGGGCCCAGTCGCGCAGGTCGTGGATCCGCAGCACGCCGTAGGGGCCGGCCATGCCGACCAGCACGCCGAGGTAGACCAGCGCGCGCCCCAGCCAGGCCGGGCATTCGTAAGTGCGATGGATCAGCAGGCGATGCATGCCGACCGAGTGGCCGAGCAGCAAGGTGGCGTACGTGAGCACCGCGAAAAGCGCGACCGCGTCCACGCCAGCCGTGAGCGGGCCGCCGACTAGCGCGCCGAGCAGCATCGCGCTGTTCCATAGCGACTTGGCGGGGGCCCAGACCACGCGGCCCGCGCTCGCATCCGCTCCTTCGCCCTGCACCCGCCAGACGTTCCGGCGCATCGCAGCCTCCGACCTAGCGCAGCAGCTCGTACTTTCCGCCGCGCTCCAGCGCCCGCCCGTAGGCCGGACGCGAATGAATCCGCTCGAGCCATGCCATCAGCTTAGGCCGGCTCTCGTTCAATCCCCCGCGAGTGCGCGCGGCCTCGACGGCGAAGCTCATCTGGATGTCGGCGGAGGTGAAGGCGTCGCCGGCGAACCACTCGTGCTTGCGCAGCTCGCCCTCCATGAAATCCAGGTTGCGCTCGAGGTTGGGCAGGATGAAGGCGTCCAGCGCCTTGTCGGCGATCGCGCGCGCGATCGGCCGCACGAGAAAAGGCGACTTGTGCTTGATGCGGTCGAAGAGGAGCTTGAGCAGCAGCGGTGGCATCGCCGAGCCTTCGGCGAAGTGCAGCCAATAGAGATAGGTCACCCGCTCCGGCGAGCCGAAGGCCGGCGCGAGGCGGCCGGCGCCGTAGCGGTCCGACAGAAATTCGATGATCGCGCCCGACTCGGCGAGCGTGAGCCCGCCGTCTGAAATGACCGGAGACTTGCCGAGCGGATGCACCGCGCGCAGCTCGGGCGGCGCGAGCATGGTCGCCTTGTCGCGGTAGTACGGCTTGATCTCGTATTCAAGGCCGAGCTCCTCCAGCAGCCACAGCACGCGCTGCGAGCGCGAGTTGTTCAAGTGGTGGACCGTGATCATCAGTCGACGATGTGGTCGGTGACGCCGAAGGGGATGCCGGACATCTTCATGGCTGCTTCTGCTCCTCGCCGCGGGCTTCGCGCAGGCAGCGCTCGCGCTG
>DASXQC010000357.1:0-4404 GCA_036493235.1 Reyranella sp. | reverse complement strand
GACCGGTTCTGGCTCAAGAATTATCCGCCGGGCGTGCCGGCGGACATCGATCCGTCGGTCTATCCCAACCTTGTCTCGTTGCTCGAGGAGAGCTTCACCAAGTATCGCCAGGCCAAGGCCTATGTCTGCATGGACAAGGCCATCACCTTCGGCGACGTCGACGACTATTCCAAGGCGCTGGCGGCATGGCTGCAGAGCCGCGGCCTGCAGAAGGGCGCGCGCGTGGCGATCATGATGCCGAACGTGCTGCAGTACCCGATCGCCGTGGCAGCGGTGCTGCGCGCGGGCTTGATCGCCGTCAACGTCAACCCGCTCTACACCGCGCGCGAATTGGAGCATCAGCTGCACGATTCGGGCGCCGAGGCGGTAATCGTGCTGGAGAACTTCGCCGCGACGCTTCAACAAGCGATGGTCGGCACGGCCGTGAAGCACGTGGTGGTCGCGACGCTGGGCGACCTGCTGGGCTTCCCCAAGGGCCTGATCGTGAACTTCGTCGTGCGCAGGGTGAAGAAGATGATCCCGGCCTGGTCTCTGCCCGGCCACGTCGCGTTCAATGCGGTGATCGACGCCGGCCGGTCGATGAGCTTCGCGCGGCCCGACCTCGCGCCGGAGGATATCGCGGTGCTGCAGTACACCGGCGGCACGACCGGCATTGCCAAGGGGGCCATGCTCTCGCACCACACCATCGTCGCCAACCTGCTGGCGTCGGAGGCGTGGATGCAGCCCGGCCTGCGTCGCAAGCCGATCAGCGGCCAGATCGTGATCGTCTGCGCGCTGCCGCTCTATCACGTGTTCGCCTTCATCGCCTGCGGCCTGCTCGGCATGCGTACGGGAGCGATGAACGTGCTGATCCCCAACCCGCGCGACATCCCGGGCACGATCAAGGACCTCGCCAAGTACCGCCTCAACATCTTCCCGGCGGTGAACACGCTGTTCAACGCGCTGGCCAACAACGCAGAGTTCGCCAAGCTCGATTTCTCCGAGCTGGTGATCTCCAACGGCGGCGGCATGGCGGTGCAGGAGGCGGTCGCGAAGAAGTGGCTCGCCGTCACCGGCTGCCCGATCGTCGAAGGCTATGGCCTCAGCGAAACCTCGGCCGGCGTCACCTGCAACCCGACCGACTCCGAGGCCTATACCGGCACGATCGGCCTGCCGATGCCCAACGTCTGGATCGAGATCCTCGACGACAACGGCAACGAGCTGCCGCTCGGCTCGACGGGCGAGGTCGCGATCAAGGGTCCGCAGGTGATGAGCGGCTACTGGCAGCGACCCGATGAGACCGCCAAGGTCATGACATCCGATGGCTACTTCAGGTCGGGTGACATCGGCCGCATGGACGAGCATGGCTTCGTCAAGATCGTCGATCGCAAGAAGGACATGATCATCGTCTCGGGCTTCAAGGTCTTCCCCAACGAGATCGAGGACGTGGTTGCCAGTCATCCCGGCGTGCTGGAGTGCGCGGCGGTCGGCGTGCCGGACGACAAGTCGGGCGAGACGGTGATGCTGTTCGTCGTGCCCCGTGACAAGGCGCTCACCAAGGAGAAGCTGGCGGCCGATCTTTCCCGGGAGCTGACCGGCTACAAGCGGCCCAAGTACATCGAGTTTCGTGACGACCTGCCGAAGACCAACGTCGGCAAGATCCTGCGCCGTGAGCTCCGGGACGGCGTGCTGAAGAAGGCGGCGTGACCGCAACCTCGACTGGCGTTCCGCGTTGCCGCGTCAGGCATTCGCTGAAGGAGCCCCCCATGCGCTTAGCGCTGTTCGCCGTCGCCGCGGTCGGCCTGTCCACCGCCGCCTGCTCGTACAGTTCCACCACCAGCATCCCGGCCTCGCCCGGTCCGGTGCTCGCCGCTTCCCCGTCCTCCGAAGCCTGTCTCGACTACGGCTTCGTGCCCGGCACCATCGCCTACAGCCGCTGCGTCGAGCGCACGCACGCCGCCCGCGTATCCGGCCGCGTGGCGCGCGGCTACGCCGAGGCCCAGCTTGCCACCGACGCCCGCGACGCCTGCATGTCTTATGGGCTGGATCCCGCGGCCGGCTACTTCAACCGCTGCATGGCCCGCGAGGTGGATGCCCGCCGCTTCCGGTCCGACCAGGCCTATGTGCCTGTGTCGCCCGATGTCTACCCGCAGCCTGCATATGCCCCGCCGGTGGCGCCCCCGCCGCCGGCCGGCGTTCAGGCCTTTAGGGATGAGTATGGTTTCCGCTATGATGGTCAGGGGAACCGGCTCGACGCGCAGGGCAACATCATCAGCCCGCAGTCGACCCGGCCCTAGAGTATTGGGCCATGGGGGAGCGTAATGGCGTCGTCACTTCGGATTGTTGCCGCCCTGCTGAGCGGCGCCTGTCTCGCCGCCTGCGCCCTTCCTGCGCCTGACTACCGGGTGCTCCAGTATCCCGCGCCGTACCGCAAGGACTCGGACGGCGCGGCGGTCGACAACGAGGACATGAAGCTCGACGCCGAGGGCTATCGCGTCGACAAGAAGGGCAACCGCATCGAGCCGGTCGACATCCCGGCCAAGACCGCGGGCCAAGCGTCCAACGCCATGGCAGGCTTCTACATCAGCTCGACCGGCCAGCGTGCGCCGGGTCAGGTGATGACGCCCAGCGAAGGAGCCGCTTCGGGGGCCGGCTTCGGCCCGGGCAGCGCCACCGTCACGCCCGGCCCGGAGATGCCGCCGGCGGGGATGGCGCCGATGACGACCACGACCCCCGGGGCGACCGGCCAGCCGGTGCCGCTCACCCCGCCGAAGTGAGCCGACCTACTCGATCCTGACGCCGGCGGCCTTGATCACCGGCGCCCACTTGGCGATCTCGTCCTTGATGAACTTCGCCGTGCGCTCGGGCGAGGTGTCGGTCGCCGGCACCGCGGCGATGTCCTCGAGGAACTTCACCATCTCGGGATCGGCCATCATCTTGCGGCAGGCCTGGTCGAGCGTGTCGACCACCGGCTTCTGCAGGCCGGCCGGGCCCAGGATCAGGTTGAAAGTATAGGCCTCGTAGCCCTTTACGCCGGCCTCGTTCATGGTCGGGATCTCGGGCGCGATCGAGGCGCGCTTGGAATAGGCGTAGGCCAGGATGCGCGCCTTGCCCGAGCGGTGCAGCTGCAGCGTGGTCGAGAAGGTCTCGAACATCCAGGCGATCTGGCCCGACATCATGTCGTTCAGCGCCGGCATCGAGCCCTTGTACGGCACGTGCACGACGTCCATGCCGCCGACCTCGCGCTTGAAGTACTCGGAGGCGAGATGAAGGATCGAGCCGGTGCCCGACGAGCCGTAGGAGTACTTGCCCGGGTTCTTTTTCATCAGCTCGACCAGGCCCATCACCGAGTCCGGCATGTCCGGCCGCACCACCAGCACCAGCGGATTGACGCAGATCGAGCCGACCGGCGTGAAGTCCTTCACCGCGTCGTAAGCAGGCTTCACGAACGCCGTCGGGTTGACGGCGTGGGTCGAGGAGGGCGCGCAGAGCAGGGTGTAGCCGTCCGGCTTGGCGTTCTTGACCTCGACCGCGCCGATCGAGCCGGCGGCGCCGGCCTTGTTGTCGACCACCCAGGTCTGGCCGAGCAGGCCCGACATCTTCTCCGCCGCCTTGCGGCCGATGATGTCGGTCGGGCCGGCCGGCGCGAACGGGATGACGAACCGGATCGGACGGTCGGGATACTTGGCATCGGCGCGGACGATGGCCGGCGCCGCCAGCGTACCGACGCTCGCGACCAGAAAATGACGACGTTTCATCGACTTAACTCCCGTAGATCACACGTGGGGCGCGCGCCGCGGCCCCGTTTCACTCCCAGTGCAGACCTTAGACGAGGTTGTGCGCGCCACCAATACACCATCACCGCAGAGCGGCTGGTGCCGCCCCGGCTGCACGAGGAAGCCGGGGCGGCCAGCGTTTGGGCTATTCGACTCGGACGCCCGCTTCCTTGATGACAGGCGCCCACTTGGCGATCTCGTCCTGGATGAACTTCGACGTGCGCTCGGGCGAGGTGTCGGGCGTCGGCGCGGCCGCGACGTCGTTCAGGAACTTCACCATGTCGGGATCGGCCATCAGCTTGCGCGACGCCTGGTCGAGCGTGTCGACGACGGTCTTCGGCATGCCGGCCGGGCCGAGGATCAGGTTGAACGTGTAGGACTGGAAGTCCTTCACGCCGGCCTCGCTCATGGTCGGGATCTCAGGCGCGATCGGCGCGCGCGCGTTGTAGGCGTAGCCCAGGATGCGGATCTTCCCGGTACGGTGCAGCGGCAGCATGGTGGCGAAGGTGTCGAACATCCAGGCGAGCTGGCCCGACATCATGTCGTTGAGCGCCGGCGCCGAGCCCTTGTACGGGATGTGCTCGACGTCCATGCCGCCGACCGAGCGTTTGAAGTACTCGCCGGTGAGATGGAAGATGCTGCCCGTGCC
>DASXQC010000356.1:0-3427 GCA_036493235.1 Reyranella sp. | reverse complement strand
GCGGAAGCCCGTCTCGAGGCGTTCGAACGCCTGGTTGACCGCGTGCACCAGCGGCGCGATCTCCGTCGGCACCGCCTCCTCCGGCAAACGTACCTCGGGGCGCTGCGGACCGATCGATGCTGCGGCCTGCGACGCCTCGCGTACCGAGTCGAGCGCGCGGCGGAAGATGAAGATGTCGATCAGCAGCAACAGCAGGAGGATCGGGAAGGTGATCCAGGCGACGCGCGGGAAGAACTGCGAGACGACGTCGTCGATGATGACATCGCGATGGGCAAGGTCCTGGCCGACCTGCACGAAGTACATGTGCTCGCCGATCGGCCGCGCGACGCTCACGCCGAAGATGATGGCGCCGCTGCTGCGCCGGCGGATGTACCAGTCGCGCACGCCCTCTTCGTCGTGGGCGAACAGCGCGCTGCCGTCGTTGCGCGAGGAGAACAGCACGCGGCCGTCGGCATCGAGCACGGCGTAGGCGTAAAGGCCGTAGTCGCCCGAATAGAGCGGCCGCACCTCGGGCGGAATGTCGAGCGCCAGCCCGCCGTCGGGCTGCGGCCGCAGGAAGCTCGCGATGGTGAAGGCCTGGCTGCGCAGCGCATCGCGGTGCAGGCCATTCGCCGCCTCGTTCAGCAGGTAGTAGAGCGCCAGCGGCATCAGCACGGCCGTCACGCCGATCGCCACCACGTGAAACGCGACGATGCGGCTGATGATCGAGCGGAAGCGGATCACCCGGCTTTTTCCTCCGCCATCAGATAGCCGACGCCGCGCACGGTATGGATCTTCACACTGGCGCCGGCGTCACCGAGCATTTTCCGCAGCCGGTGTACGTACACTTCGACCGCGTTCGATCCGACATCGCCCGACAGACCGAACAGCTGATCCTCGAACAGGCGCTTGGGTGCGACGTTTCCGCCACGCCGCAGGAGAATCTCGAGTACTGCCGTCTCGCGCGCCGGAAATGCACGCGCCGTGCCGCCGACGAACACCTGTCGCCCTTCCGTGTCGAGCGAGACGTTGCCGAAGGTCAGCTGCCGTCCGAGCAGATGGCCGGGCCGGCGCAGCAAGGCCTGCAGGCGTGCGACCAGCTCCTCCATCGCGAAAGGCTTTGCGAGATAGTCATCGGCGCCTTCGCGCAGGCCTGTAACACGGTCGCTCACGCCATCGCGCGCGGTCAGCACCAGCACCGGTGTTGTGTCGTGTCTGCGACGAATCTCGCGCAGCAGAGTGAGCCCGTCTTCGTCCGGCAGGCCGAGGTCGAGGACGAGCGCTGCATATTTCATGGTCGCAAGAACGTGAAGCGCATCGCCGACCGTCCCCACCGAATCGGCCGAAAAGCCGCTCTGGCCGAGACCTTTGATCAGAAGAGACACAAGCTCTGGGTTGTCTTCGACGAGAAGCACCCTCATGGTGTTGGGCCTCCGGCCCTCTGCGGTTCCCTATGCCGCACCATAACACCGCGCGATCCGGCCGTGCGCACCTTTGCGTGTCAGGTTGACGTAAGAGGAAAGGACTAGCTTGCCTCCTGTTCAATTGCCTCCGTTCGCGGAAACGCGCCGTCATGACGACCGAAGTCAAACCCACGACGACCACGCAGACGCACTTCAGGCGGAACCGCCTGTGGCTGGCGGGCGGCGGCGTCGCCGCCGTGGCAGCCCTGATCGCCGGATTCTGGCTGGTTGACAGCGGACAGGGTAATGCGGTCGCGCGGCCCGAGAAGGTAACGGGTGACACCGACGGCGCTTTCCGGCCGAGCGACACGCAGTGGGCCAGCCTGAGACTGGCCGCCGTGCGCCAGGTCGCGTTCCGTGACGAGCGCGCCACCGACGGCAAGATCGCGATCAACGACGACACCACCACCCCGGTCTTCTCGCCCTACTCTGGCCGCGTCAGCAAGCTGATCGCCAAGCCCGGCGACCATGTCGAGCGCGGCGCGCCGCTGTTCGCGATCGAGGCGAGCGAGTTCGTGCAGGGCCAGAACGACCTGGTCACCGCCGTCGCCGGCGTCGACAAGGCGAAGTCGCGGCTGCAGCTCGCCCAGCAGGTCGAGAAGCGGCAGAAGGAACTGCTAGCGATCAAGGGCGGCGCCCTCAAGGATCTCGAGCAGGCGCAGTCCGACCTGGTGAACGCGCAGGGCGACATGCGCTCGGCCGAGATCGCACTCGCGGCCGCGCGCAACCGGTTGCGCATCCTCGGCCGCTCCGACGAGGAGATCGCCCAGCTCGAGAAGATCGACCGTATCGGCGCCGAGGCCATCGTGAACGCGCCGATCGGCGGCACGGTCATCCAGCGCAAGGTCGGTTTGGGTCAGTACATCAACACAGGCGCCACCGATCCGGTGTTCACGGTCGGCGACCTGTCGACGGTATGGCTGATCGCCAACGTGCGGGAGTCCGACGCGCCCAAGATGAAGATCGGCGCGCCGGTCGAGGTCTCGGTGCTGGCCTATCCGGGCCGCATCTTCAACGCCAGGCTTTCCTATGTGGCGCCGGCGCTCGACCCCAACACCCGCCGCCTGCCGGTGCGCGCCGAGATACAGAATCCGGGCCGCGAGCTGCTGCCCGAGATGTTCGCCTCGTTCCGCATCGTGTCGGGCGAGAGCCGGCTGATGCCGGCGGTGCCGCAGGAGGCCGTGGTCTACGAAGGCGCACAGGCGCGCGTCTGGGTGGCGCGACCCAACGAGAAAAGCGTCGTCACCCGGCCGATCGAAGTCGGTACCACCACCAACGGCCTGGTCGAGGTCCGCAAGGGCCTGAACGTCGGCGAGACCGTCGTGGCGAGCGGCACACTCTTTATCGACCGCGCCGCCACGCGCGACTGACGCGCGGACGCCGTCGGCGGGACTCTTCTCATGCATGCCATCGTTGCCGGGGCTCTCAAACAGCGCATCCTTGTCATCATTCTGGCGGCGACGCTGATGGTGGGCGGCCTGTTCGCCTACAAGACGCTGAACATCGAGGCCTATCCCGACCCGGTGCCGCCGCTGGTCGACATCATCACGCAGAATCCGGGCCAGTCGTCGGAGGAGATCGAGCGCTACATCACGATCCCGATCGAAATCCAGATGGCCGGTATCCCGAACGTGCAGGCCGTCCGCACGATCTCGCTGTTCGGACTCTCCGACGTGAAGGTGCAGTTCACCTACGCCCTGAGCTACGAGCAGGCGGCGCAATACGTCATCAACCGGCTGTCGCAACTGCCGCCGATGCCCAATGGTGCCCAGCCGACACTGTCGCCGACCAGCCCGATCGGCGAGATCTTCCGCTACCGTGTGGTCGGGCCGCCCGGCTACACGGTCACCGATCTCAAGACCATCGAGGACTGGATCCTCGAGCGCCGCTTCAAGGCGATTCCCGGCGTGATCGACGTCACCGGCTGGGGCGGCAAGACCAAGACCTACGACATCACCATCGATCTCGACCGGCTGCTGGCCTAC
>DASXQC010000355.1:0-5265 GCA_036493235.1 Reyranella sp. | reverse complement strand
CACTCCGTGACGCGATCAAGGGGTGCTTGCAGCCGTATGACGCGTCACGGAGTGACGCGCCCCCAGCGGAAGACGATGACGTCCAAATGGAATCTGCTCTAGCTCGGGCCGCCTTCTTCTTCCCCCTCTCCCTCGCCAGGGTCCCGCGTAAGGGAGAGGAATCCGAATGATGACCTATGCCCTCGTCCTCGCGGTCGGGCTGATCGCGGGACTGGTGAGCGGCATCGTCGGTACCGGCGCCACCATCATCCTGCTACCGGTCCTGACCTTGGCCTTCGGCCCGAAGTCGGCGATCCCGATCATGGCGGTGGTCGCGCTGATGTCGAACTTCGCCAAGATCACCTCGTGGTGGCGGCAGATCGACTGGCGCGCGTGCGGAGTCTATGCGCTGGGCGGCATCCCCGGCGGCGCGCTCGGCGCGCGCACCATGCTCAGCCTGCCGTCGCACTGGGTCGACATTGCGCTGGGGTGCTTCTTCCTGGTCATGATCCCGGGCCGCCGCTGGCTGGGCGAACGCCACTACAAGGTGCCGCTGTGGATGCTGGCGCCCGCCGGTCTCGCGATCGGCTTCCTGACCGGCGTCGTCGTGTCGACCGGGCCGATCACCGTGCCGCTGTTCACCGCCTACGGCCTGATGAAGGGCGCCTTCATTGCCACCGAGGCCGCCGCCTCGCTCGCGGTCTACATCAGCAAGGCCACCACCTTCCGCACCTTCGGCGCGCTGCCGACCGACATCGTCATCAAGGGCCTGATCACCGGCTCGTCAGTGATGGCCGGCACCTATCTCTCCCGCCTGCTGCTCGAGCGGCTCAGCCTCGCCATCTTCAACCGCCTGCTCGATGGCATGATGCTGTTGTCGGGGCTGGCGCTCCTCTGGGCTGCCATGCGATGACTGCCGCGACTCTGTCGGAGGTTTCGATGGCACGCTCGCCCAAGCAGGAAGCACGCGCTCTCACCGCGGATGAACGTGACCTCGTAGCGAAGTCGCGTCCTCCAGCGATCAAGTCGCTCACCGATGCCCAGCTCGCCACGCTGCTGAAGCGGACGCGCGAGCGACGCAACCGGGCGCGCACGGTGGCCGACCGGCAGCGCCGCGAGATGCGTGGCAAGGCTACCGCACGCGGCGCAGCGCCGACCAAGGCCGACGAAGGTTCACAACTCAAGCTGTCGGTCCTGACGACGGCCCTGGAGCGCCTCGATGCCGAAGCGCAACGCCGCCGCCGCACGAAGGTGAAAACCTCGCTGGTCGCGAGCGCGAAGAAGGCGCTGGCGCTGAAGCAGAAGGCCAAGCGCGCAGCAGCGCCGTCGAGCACACGCAGCGCCAACACGGGCCTGCGCGGCAAGGCGCGCGTCACTGTTCAGGACCACGTCCCGCCATCGACGCGCGGCCGGGTCCGCAAGCAGGTCGCGCGGGTACAGGCCAAGCGCGACGCGCGTCCCCGGTAGTCGTCCCAATCTCTTCTCCTCTCCCCCGCTAGGAGGAGAGGAACAAGACGGCCGCCATGCGATAGGGTTGCGCCGACACGGCCCCTGGATCGCGATACAGTGCCGACTGTTTCCAGGGAGGATCGCATGCTGGCCAACACCACCCGGACCCTGACCGAAGCGCAGCGCGAGCAGTGGGCCGTCGACGGCTACCTGCAGATCGAAGGCGCGCTCAGTCCGCCGGAGGTCGAGTTCTTCTCCAAGCTGCTCGATGACGTGCGCGGCAAGGAGGGCTACGAGCCGGCGCCGGGCAAGCTGCCACGCGGCCACTACGACTGGAAGCTTCCCGACCAGAACCTGGACGCCTTCATGGATCGGCGCGACCTGCTGCCCTACCACCAGGCCTTCATCGACCTGATCGACCGGCCGCGCATCTTCGACCTGATCCTCGACCTGATGGGCCCGTACATCCAATTCTCGATGAGCCAGGCGATCATCCGCGCCTCGACCGACATGTTCCCCGGCTACACCCATACCGACGGCGGCGAGGCGCAGAAGGCCATCCGCGTCACCGAATCGAGCCGGCCGCTGGCGGTGAAGGTGATGTACCTGCTGACCGACGTGACCGAGCCCGACAGCGGCAACTTCACGGTCTTCCCCGGCAGCCACATGCGGCCGTTCCCCGAGCGCGCCGAGCGTATCCCGTATCCGCACATGCCGGGCGCGGTGCCCTTGCTCGGCAAGGCCGGCGACGCCTACGTCTTCCCGCACGCGCTGTGGCATGGCCCCTCGCCCAACCATTCGGGCAAGGCGCGCAAGACCATCCTCTACAACTACTGCCAGATGTTCATGCGGGCCTACGATTTCAGCGGGCCCTACACCAGGCTGCTCGACCGCTGCACGCCGCGCCAACGCCGCCTGCTCGGCGACCTCGGCCACGGCGCCGACTTCCGCCCCGGCGACTTTTTCTATGCGCCGCCGGACCAGGAAGCGCTGATGGCCGGCAACGCCTGAGCCAATGACAGTGAAGGGCCTGCAGTCATTCCCATGAAGAACGGCAGCGTTGCGATCGGCATCATCGGCACCGGTATCATGGGTGAGCGGCTGCTCAACGCGATCCAGCAGCAGGAGTTGGGTCTGCTGGAGGCCTGCGGCATCTGGGATCCGGCGCCGGCAGCGATGCAGCGCATGGAAAGGACCTTTCCTGACATTCCGCGGCTGGCCGATGCGGCAGCCGTCATCGCCGCCAGCGACTGCGTCTACATCGCCTCGCCGCCCGCCTCTCATCTTGCTCACGCCCGCGCGGCGCTGCAGGCCGGCAAAAACGTCTTTTGCGAGAAGCCTCTCGCGGTCGATGTCAGCGATGCGCGCGCGTTCGTGGCGCAGGCCGGCGATCGCGGCGCCGTGAATTTTCCCTTCGCTTCCTCTCCGGCGGTGGCGACGCTCAGGAACTGGATCGAGACAGGCACGATCGGCACGCCGCAACGCCTCACGATCGAGGTCGGCTTCGCCAAATGGCCGCGCTCCTGGCAGGTCGACGCTGCGGGCTGGCTGGACAAGCCGATGCAGGGCGGCTTCACGCGCGAGGTCGTCTCGCACTTCCTCTTTCTCTCACGACGGCTCGTCGGGCCGCTGCACGGCCTGACAGGCAACGCGTCCTTCCCGGAGGCAGGCAAGTCGGAGCGGCGCATCACGGCGAGCCTGCAGGCCGGCGACCTGCCGGTGACGCTCGCCGGAGCCGTCGGCGAGACCGCGAAGGACGATCACAACGTTTGGATGCTGGAAGGCGACAGAGGCGCGGTGCGCCTTTGCGACTGGTCGACCGCCCAGCGGCGCATGCCCGACGGCACATGGCACCAGGCGGCGGACGCCCTGCCCCAGGAGCAGGCCCGGCCGCTCGCGCTGAAGCGACAGCTGGAGGGCGTGGTGCAGCTCACGCGCGGCGAGCCGCATCATCTCGCGACACTCGCCGACGCCTTCAACGTTCAGGAGATCGTCGAGGGCATCCTCGCCGGCTGAAGCGTCTTTGCTGGGAGCGCACCGCGGGCATCGGCTGAACTATCCACATTCTGGGGATAACCGCGCGGCCGCAAAGACGTCGATGGACAATGGAACCCAAATAACGATCGCGGTGGCTCGGTAAATCACGCGGCCATTGCCCGTATTAGGTTCGTGCATCGACACGCGCGTAGGTTCGCGCCATGACGACCCATCAACGCAAGCCGAGGCGACCGCGCTGTCCGAAGGATCTGACGGCGGAGCAGCGCCTCACCCGCAACATCAAGATCGACCCTTTGACCGGGTGCCATCTCTGGCAGGGCTCGCTTACCGCCAGCGGCTACGCCCAGATCACCTATCGCGGCCAGCCCCAGGTCGCGCACCGCCTCGCCTGGACGCTGAAGCACGGGCCGATCCCGAAGGGCATGGACGTGTGCCATCGCTGCGACGAGCGGCACTGCATCAATCCGGACCATCATTTCCTGCAGACGCGTTACGGCAACATGGCCGATTTCCGCCTCAAGCGCCGGCTGCGCCTCCAACGCGCCTTCGCCGACGCCAACGGGCAAGGCGGCATTCCTGCCGACGCCACGCGCAACGAACTCACGCCGATCCGCATCTATGTGCGCGGCCTGGAGATCGTCGGCGAAGCGGTAATCCGGCCGTTCGATCCGACCGCCGCGCCTCAGCCGGCGGCCGCCTCCAGCGCACAGCCGGAAACGGTGATGCGGTGCATCAGCCGGCGCTCGCCGTGATAGTCGTTGGCGGCGTAGTGCCAGGTGGCGCGGTTGTCCCAGAAGGCGATCGAGCCTTCCTGCCAGCGGAAGCGGCAGGTGAACTCGGGTCGCGCGGCGTGGCGGTAGAGATGGTCGAGCAATGGCTTGCTGTCCTCGGCCGACCAGTGCTCGAAGCGCAGCGTGAAGGCCGGGTTGACGTAGAGCGCCTTGCGGCCGCTCAGCGGGTGCTTGATCACCACCGGGTGGATCACTTCGTCGCCAACCTTGTCCTGGTTGCTGTAGCGGCTCTTGCCTTCGGGGTTCTTGTCGTTCAGGCCGCTCTTGCCGAAGATGTGCGCCGAGCCGTGCACGGCGTTCATGCCTTCCAGCGTGCGCTGAAGGCCGGGCGAAAGCGTCTCGAAGGCGCGGTACATGTTGGCGAACAGCGTGTCGCCGCCCTCCTCCGGCAGCTCGCGCGCCAGCAGGATCGAGCCCATCGCCGGCTCGGCGTCGTACGAATGGTCGGTGTGCCAGCCGCCGCCGATGTTGGTCTTCTGCTCCGGCTCCTTGCGCACCTCGGCGATCTCGGGATGACCCTGGACGTGCTTGAAGAACTTGTTGACGTCGATCGGCGCCCAGCGCCGGGCGAAGGCGATGTGCTGCTCGGGCGTGAGCTCCTGGTCGCGGAAGAAGATCACGCCATGCTCGGCGAACGCCGCCTGCACCTCGCCCCACTGCCGATTGCTCAGCGCCTTGAGATCGACGCCCAGCACCTCCGCGCCGCAGCCGCCAGTGAGCTTGCGAACCTCCACCGTTTCGTACGTCATGATGGTTTCCTCCACCCCCAAGGCTATCGTGCCCCGCGGCACCTGGGTAGCCGGTCAATCGGTGCAGGCATAGCGCGAGACCGCGGCCTCGTCCCACCCGATCCCCGCGCCGGGCCGGTCGGGAATGACGAGGTCGCCGTCGACCAGCGGGAATGGCTCGGCGAGAATCGGGTAGGCCCAATCCTGCCATTCGAGCCAGGCCGCCGATTCGGTGACTCGCAGCAGATGCGCCGAGAATTCGGGATAGAGATGGGACGACATCGGCAGGCCCGCCGCGCCGGCGATCGCCGCGGCGCGCA
>DASXQC010000354.1:0-4982 GCA_036493235.1 Reyranella sp. | reverse complement strand
GTCGCGGCGGGCGAATCGGTCGTCGTGATCGGCGGCTCGGGCACCGGCAAGTCGGTGCTGCTGAAATGCATCCTCGGCCTGATGGAGCCCGATGCGGGCTCGATCAAGATCGACGGCGAGGAAACGACCCGGCTCAGCGACGCCCAGCGCCACCACGTGATGCGCAAGTTCGGCATGCTGTTCCAGGGCGGCGCGCTGTTCGACTCTTTGCGCGTCTGGCAGAACGTCGCCTTCGGCCCGATCCAGAGCGACGGCATGGCGCCCGCCAAGGCGCGCGAGGTGGCGATCGAGAAGCTCGCCAACGTGGGCCTCGGTCCCGACATTGCCGAGCTGTTTCCGTCCGAGCTGTCAGGCGGCATGCAGAAGCGCGTGGCGCTCGCGCGCGCGATCGCCCGCGAGCCCGAGATCATCTTCTTCGACGAGCCGACTACCGGCCTCGACCCGATCATGGCCGACGTGATCAACGAGCTGATCGTCAAGTGCGTCAGCGCGCTCGGCGCTACCGCGGTGTCGATCACCCACGACATGGCGTCGGCGCGCAAGATCGGCCATCGCATCGCCATGCTGTACGATGGCAAGCTGATCTGGCAGGGCCCAGTCGGAGAGATCGACCATTCGGGCAACGGCCATGTCGAGCAGTTCATCCACGGCCGCGCCGAGGGCCCGATCCAGATGCAGGTGCGCAAGCTGTGACGGAACGCGGCCGGCACGATGCTTCGGAGGCGCGACGCTGGTTCGCCGAAGATCTTCGCGTGACCTGCCATTTGCGGGACGACCGTGTGGTGCGCGCCTTCGCCTGCGTGCCGCGCGAGCAGTTCCTCGGTCCCGGACCCTGGCGCCTGCGCCACATGGCCGACGGCTACTGGGATTCGCCCGATGACGATCCGAGATGGATCTATCACGACGTCCTCGTGGCCCTCGACGAGAGCAAGGGACTGAACAACGGCGAGCCCGGCCTGTGGGCGCGCCACTTCGATGCCCTGGCGGTTCGACCGGGCGAACGAGTCCTCCAGATCGGTGCCGGCAGCGGCTACTACACGGCCATCCTGGCCGAGTTGGTGGGCGCCAACGGAAAGGTAGAGGGCCTGGAGATCGAGTCCGCCCTCGCCGACGCCGCGGCTACCAACCTGAAGGACTGGCCGCAGGCTTCGGTGGCGGCAACCGATGGCGCCGCCGATGTCGATGGTCCTTACGACATCGTCGTTGCCTTTGCCGGCGCGACCACGCCCAGGAACGAATGGTTGGACGCGCTGGCCGACGGCGGCCGCATGCTGTTGCCCATGACAGGGTCCCGGGAATGGGGCGGCTTCATGCTGAAGGTGGACCGGAAAGGCGATCAGTTGGCTGCGCGCTCGGCCGGCTGGGTTGGCTTCTATCCTTGTGCCGGCGCCCGCACCGCCGACGCGGAAGAAGCGCTGACAAAAGCGCTGGCCGATCCGGTCGGGCAGCGCGAGATCAAGTCGCTGCGTCGCGACAGCCACCCGCGCGACGACACCTGCTGGCTGCACGGCGCCGGCTGGTGTCTCAGCAAGCGCGAGCTGCACTGAGCGATGGCACGGGCGATCAAACGCTTCGTCTGCCAGAGCTGCGGCTCCGTCACGTCGAAATGGAGCGGCCGCTGCGAGAGCTGCGGCGAGTGGAACACCATCACCGAGGAAGCGGCCCCTGCTCCCGGTCCCGCCGGTGGCGGCCTGGCGCGCGGCGGAAAAGGCCGGCACCTGGAGTTCACCGGCCTCACCGGCTCGACGCCGCAGCCACCGCGCTACAAGAGCGGCATCACCGAGTTCGATCGTGTCTGCGGCGGCGGCCTCGTCGTCGGATCGGCGCTGCTGATCGGCGGCGATCCCGGCATCGGCAAGTCGACCCTGCTGCTGCAGGTGGCGGCCGCGCTCGCCAAACAGAACACGGCCTGCGCCTACATCTCGGGCGAGGAAGCCGTCGACCAGGTCCGCTTGCGCGCCGAGCGGCTGGGCCTCGCCAACGCGCCGGTGCAACTCGTCGCCGCCACCTCGGTGCGAGACATCGTGGCCTCGCTCGAGCGGCCCGATGCGCCCAAGGTCGCGGTGATCGATTCCATCCAGACGATGTGGCTCGACACCGTCGACTCGACGCCCGGCACCGTCACCCAGGTCCGTGCCTCGGCGCAGGCGCTGGTCGAGCTCGCCAAGCGCCGCGGCATCGCCGTGCTGCTGGTCGGCCATGTCACCAAGGACGGCGCGATCGCAGGGCCCCGCGTTCTGGAGCACATGGTCGACACTGTCCTCTACTTCGAGGGCGAGCGCGGCCATCAGTTTCGCATCCTGCGCACGGTGAAGAACCGCTTCGGCCCGACCGACGAAATAGGCGTGTTCGAGATGTCGGACCGCGGCCTCAGCGACGTCGCCAACCCGTCGGCGCTGTTCCTCGCCGAGCGGCGCGGCCATGTCTCGGGCGCCTGCGTGTTCGCCGGCATCGAAGGCACCCGGCCGGTGCTGGTGGAAATCCAGGCGCTGGTCAGCCCGTCGTCGCTGGGCACGCCGCGGCGCGCCGTGGTCGGCTGGGATTCGAACCGGCTCGCGATGGTGCTGGCGGTGCTCGAGGCACGCTGCGGCGTCAACATCGGCCCCAACGACGTCTACCTCAACGTCGCGGGCGGCCTGCGCATTGGCGAGCCGGCGGCCGATCTCGCGGTGGCGGCGGCGGTCGTCTCCTCGCTGGCCAACGAACCGGTGCCGCCCGACATGGCGGTATTCGGCGAGATCGGCCTCGGCGGCGAGGTGCGACCGGTTGGCCAGCGCGAGGCCCGGCTGCGCGAGGCGGCCAAGCTCGGCTTCCGCAGTGCGCTGGTGCCGAAGGGTCGCGCAGGCAGCGCCGCCGCGCCCCGTTCCGAGGGCATCGTTGTTGACGAAATCGAGCATCTGGCGGACCTTGTCGCGCGCTTCCAGCCGGCCGATCGGCCCCTCAAGCGACCACGCGAGGCTGGCCAGGAACGTAGTAATAGCAGGCGCGAGTAACGTCCGAGGGGCACTACAGGAAACATGGAAAAACTCGGCATCAACGTATTCGACGTGGCCGTCATCGCGGTAGCCGTGTTCGGGGCCGCAATCGGCATGTCGGCGGGCTTTGCCCACGCCGTCCTTTTCATCGCCTCGTGGATCGGCGCCGGCTGGATCGCGATGAACTACTCGCAGCTGGTCGAGCCGGAGGTCCTGAAGCTGGTGCAAAGCGCCGAGCTCGCCCGCTTCGGCTCCATGCTGGTGGTGTTCGTCGGCGCACTGATCGTCCTGGTGATGGTGACCAACACGCTCTCCAAGGCGATCCGCCTCAGCCCGCTCAACAAGCCCGACCGCATCCTGGGCGCGGGTTTCGGCGTGATCTGCGCCTGGGCAGCGATGGGGCTGGCCTTCCTGTTCTTCAAGTACCTCGGCCCCAAGCCGCTGCCGCCGGTCGTCGAGGGTGGGGCGACTTTTCCACTGATCCGCGACATGGGCGACACCATCGAGCCGCACCTGCCGCCGGGATTTCGCACGCGGCTGACCGAAAAGCCCGACATCAACCTCGATCCCGGCCAGATTCCGCTGCCCGAAGTGCCCAAGATGCCGGAAGCGCCCAAACCGCCGCAGTGACATATCCTTGATGCATGGTCGGCGCGCCCCAGATATAAGGCCATCGTGCTGACCCCCAGGCGCCCTCCGGAAGACGACAAGTTCCACGAGGAGTGTGCGCTGTTCGGCATCTACGGAAGCGCCGATGCCGCGGCCCACACCGCGCTCGGACTCCATGCCCTGCAGCACCGCGGCCAGGAAGCCTCCGGCATCGTCGCCTGCGATGGCGTCCACTTCTACAATCACCGCGCCGCGGGCCTGGTCGGCGACATCTTCAGTGACCAGACGGTGATCAAGCAGCTCCGGGGTTACAGCGCGATCGGCCACAATCGCTATGCCACGACCGGCGGCTCGTCGGATCGCAACATCCAGCCGATCTTCGCCGACTTCGACTTCGGCGGACTGGCGCTGGCCCACAACGGCAACCTCACCAACGCCTACCTGCTGCGCAAGGAGCTGGTGCGGATCGGCTGCCTGTTCCAGTCGACCACCGACACCGAGGTGATCAACCACCTGATCGCCCGCTCGAACTACTCGACCGTGGTCGATCGCGTGATCGATGCGCTGGGCCGGGTCAAGGGCGCCTACTCGCTGCTGATGCTGACCAACGAGGCGCTGCTGGGCGTGCGCGACCCGATGGGCGTGCGGCCGCTCTGCATCGGCCGCCTCGACGACGCCTGGATCCTGACCTCCGAGAGCTGCGCCCTCGACATCCTGGGCGCCCGCTTCGTGCGCGACGTCGAGCCGGGCGAGATCGTGATCGTCGACGGCACCGGCCTGCGCTCGATCAAGCCGTGGACCAGGCAGCAGCGCCGGTTCTGCGTGTTCGAGCACATCTACTTCGCCCGCCCCGACAGCAAGATCGAGGGCGTCGGTGTCTACGAGGCGCGCAAGAAGATCGGCGCCCAGCTCGCCAGGGAAAACCACGTCCCGGCCGACGTGATCGTGCCGGTGCCCGATTCGGGCGTGCCGGCAGCGATCGGCTACTCGCAGCAATCGGGCATTCCGTTCGAACTGGGCATCATCCGCAACCACTATGTCGGCCGCACCTTCATCGAGCCGGCCGACAATATCCGCCATCTCGGCGTCCGCCTGAAGCACAACGCCAACCGCGCCCTCATCGAAGGCAAGCGCATCATCCTGGTCGACGATTCGATCGTGCGCGGCACGACCTCGATGAAGATCGTCGAGATGGTGCGCAATGCCGGTGCCCGCGAGGTGCACATGCGCATCGCCGCGCCGCCGACCACCGATCCGTGCTTCTACGGCATCGACACGCCGGACAAGGACAAGCTGCTGGCCTCGCGCTACGACGTCGCCGGCATGGCGAAGTTCATCGGCGTCGACTCGCTCGCCTTCCTGTCGATCGACGGCCTCTACCGCGCCATGGGCATCCCG
>DASXQC010000353.1:0-3942 GCA_036493235.1 Reyranella sp. | reverse complement strand
GACCTGCCACCTGCCCGGCACGTTCGACTTCAGCGCGAGCGACTCGGCAGCCGCGGCGGGGCAAATCGACGGCATCGACAAGCGCCTCTTCCGCACGGTGGCCACGGGGACTCCGGCGGCCGATTTCAAGAATTCCCCCTTCATCACCGCGGGTGCGGTCTATGGCAACGGCTTCAGCTTCAACGCGGGAACCGGAGTGACGACCGCCGCGGCGGCGACCAGCCTGGTCCAGTCGCCGACCGTCACCGTGTGCTCCGCCTGCCACGACTCACCCGACGCGATCTCGCACTTCCAAGTCAACGGCGCCGCTTTCTATCAGGCGCGCGGCACGGCGATCACGGGGACCAACGAGTCATGCCTGGTCTGCCACGGCACGGGGCGGATCGCAGACATCGCTGTCGTGCATTCGAAGAACCGCTGAGCACAAGCCGGTCCGACGGGCGGAGCGCTAGCAGAAGCTGGCCTTCACCCGTCAGGTGGCCGGGCTGGATCGGAAGCAGGAGGACAAGGATGCAGTCGACCCTGATCGGCGCGATGACAACAGCGGTGATCGCGGTCGCGGCTTCCGGCTCGTCCGGCGCTCCGGCGTCTGCGGACTCCTTCGTCGGCCTGCCAGCTGCGCATACGCGACCCGAGCCCGCGGTCGTCCCGCGCCAGCGGTCTGCGCCGGTCGAGCACTACGTCGATCTCAACAGCGCCGGCCGCAAGGAGCTGATGACGCTGCCGGGCATCGGCGCCGAGGAAGCGAGCCGGATCATCGCCAACCGGCCGTACCTCACGAAGACCGAGCTGGTCACGAAGCACGTGATGCCGATCGGCCCGTTCCTGTCGGTCAGGAACCTGGTCGTCGCGATGCCGAGGACGGCGCCGAAGGGAACGCACTAGATGGCAACCCTCGGTGGCCGGCCGCGGATGCTGCTCGCCCTGGCCAGCCTCCTCGTGAGCGCCGGCGCGTTGGCGCAGCCCGCTGCCGCGAACGCGTCCGCCAGCGCGTCCGCCAGCGCGTCCGCCAGCGCGTCCGCCAGTGCGTCTGCAGCCGCCGCCGAGCCGGCCAGCGGCGCCGCGGCGAGCGCGCCGGCACGGGCAAAGAAGCCGCTGCCGCCACGCGATCAGTACAGCGCGAAGGGCGCCGACACCTGCCTCGAGTGCCACGACGACGTGACCCCGGGCTACTCGGGCGCGGCGATCTTCATGGGCAAGCACGGCCACCGCAACGACAAGCGGGCGCCGTTCGGCCCCGGCGGCCTGCAGTGCGAAGCGTGCCATGGACCCGGTGCCAGGCATGCGCAAAGCAAGAATCCCGAGTCGATCAACAGCTTGAAGGCGAGTTCGTCGCAGACGGCGCAGGAACGCAGCCAGCCCTGCCTCGGCTGCCACGAGGCCGGTGCCCGGATCGGCTGGCACGCCAGCGTGCACGAACGCAACAACCTCGCCTGCGGCGATTGCCACCGGGTCCACCAGGACCACGACCCGGTGCTCGCGAAGACCACCCAGCCCGACGTGTGCTTCAGCTGCCACCGGCAACAACGTGCGGACTTCCAGAAGCCGTCCAGCCACCCGGTGCGCTTCGGCCTGATGAGTTGCAGCGACTGCCACAGCGCGCATGGCTCGACCACCGTTGCGATGCTGAACAAGCCGTCGCTGAACCAGACGTGCTACAGCTGCCATGCCGAGAAGCGCGGACCGATGCTCTGGGAACACGCCCCCGTGACCGAGGACTGCGCCCTCTGCCACACGCCGCACGGGTCGGTGCGCAACGCGCTTCTCGTCAAGTCGCCGCCGCTGCTCTGCCAGCAGTGCCACGCGCCGGCGGATCATCCCTCGAGCGCATACACGAGCCGCTCGCTGCCAGGCGGGCCGGCCGGCGGCTCGATCTTCCTGGTCGCCGGCGGATGCACCAACTGCCACTCGCAGGTGCACGGCAGCAACCACCCGGCAGGCGCCAAGCTGATGCGTTGAGGCGCAGTCCTCGCCGCGCGACACGACCGCAACGGACGCAAGATGAAGATCTTCAGCTCCATTCACCTGCTGGCTGCGCTCGGTGTGCTGGGCGCCGCCACCGCCGCCTCGGCGCAGGTCGACACGTCGCAATGGCAGTGCACGTCGTGCCCGTACCCGAAGGGCACCACGATCACGGGAAGCGCGGACGTCGGCGGCGGCTACCTCAGCGATTCGTCGCCGAAGTTCGGTGACTACAGCGGACTCGATCACAAGGGCGGCTTTCTGGTCCTCGACGGCAACGTGAGCCGGCGCGGCGACGATGGCTACTGGTTCGACCTTTCCGGGGCCGACCTGGGGCTCGACAGCCGAAGGCTCTGGGGCCAGGGCGGTCGCGAGGGCATCTACTCGCTCGACATCGGCTATTTCGAGATCCCGCGCCATCTGAGCGAAGGCGCTGCGACACCGTTCCTCGGCGTCGGCGGCAACGTGCTGACGTTGCCCGCGGGCTTTCCGGGCGGCGACACCGCGAGCATGCCCCTTGGCAGCACGCTGCAACCGGTCGACATCGGCTACAAGTACAAGCGCCTCGACCTCGGCGGCACTGTGATCGCCGGCCAGAACTGGAGCGCTCGCGTCAGCTTTCGCCACGACGAACGCGACGGCACCAAGCCGGTCTCGGCGTCGTTCTTCTCCACCACGTCGCAGCTCGTCGCGCCGGTCAACGAGAAGACCGATCAGGGCGAGGTCACCTTTGCCTATGCGACGCACCGACTGCAAGCGACGGCCAGCTACGAGTTCTCGTCCTTTCGCAACGACAACGCGGCGCTGACCTGGTCGAACCCGTTCTTCCCGGTCACTCCCGGCGCGACGGCCGGTCAGCTTGCGCTTGCGCCCGACAATCAGTTCCAGCAGCTGCGAGGAACGGCAGGCTACGACATCACGCCGACGATCCGCATCAGCGCTGACGCCGCCTTCGGCCGGATGACGCAGAACGACACCTATCTCCCCGCGACGATCAATCCGATCCTGGCTCCGACCGTGCCGGCTCTGCCCGCGCAATCGCTGGACGGCAAGGTGGACACGTTCAACGGCGGCGTCAAGCTGAGCGCCGCGCCGATGAAGGGATTGCGCCTCACGGCCAGCTACGACCGCGACCGGCGCGACAACCGCACCTCGATCAACAGCTATCCGATCGTCTCGACCGACATGTTCCTGCAGCCGACGCCGCGCAGCAACACGCCGTTCAGCTACACGACCGACAAGTTCAAGCTGAACGGCGACTACGTCGGCGGGTTGCCGGGCAACATGCGCCTGACCGGCGGCGTCGACCAGGACTATCGCGCGCGCACCTACCAGGAGGTCTCGCAGACTCGCGAGACGACGCTCTGGGGCAAGGCCGCCGCGCAGCCGATCGAGAAGCTGACGACGTCGCTGAAGCTGGCGCATTCGTGGCGCAACAACTCCGTCTACGGGACCTCGATCTGGTTCGGCTACGCCGAGAACCCGCTGCTGCGCAAGTTCTATCTTGCCGACCGCCTGCGCGACAGCATCGAGGGACACCTCGACTACGCGATCAACGAGAAGGTTTCGCTCGGCGTCTCGGCTGACTATGCGAACGACGACTACAACCATTCCGAGGTCGGCCTCACCTCGGCGAAGACCGCCAACCTCGCCTTCGAGCTCTCGGTGGCCTTCAGCGAAGCGACGCAGGGCCGCGGCTTCCTGCAGAGCCAGTGGGTCCGCTCGCAGCAGAACGGCAGCCAGGCCTTCGCCGGCCCCGATTGGACCGGGCGGCAGAAGGATCAGTTCGACACGCTCGGGGTCGGCATCAAGCACGCGGCAATCCCGAACAAGCTCGACCTCGGCGCCGACCTCACGATCTCGCGTTCACGCAGCGACATCGCGGTCGACAACGCGGCCACCGCGCCGCCCTTGCCGACCGCCAAGACGAGCCTCGACAGCCTGACGCTCTACGGCCTCTACAAGCTGAAGGACAACCTC
>DASXQC010000352.1:0-6012 GCA_036493235.1 Reyranella sp. | reverse complement strand
GTCGATAGACCGTCTTGTGGAGCCGGTCGGGCCCGAACGCAGCCGCCGTCATCTCCTCGATCGCTTCCGCATCGCGCGGCCGCTCGCGCAACAGGCGAAGGAGTCCTGGGTTTTTCTGCATGAGTGGGTTATGACAGCGGGTAGCGCATCGCTCAACGCGCTACCATGACACGATGATCATCGAGGAAATCCGGACCGCCGTCGCGGCCAAATCCAGCGCCCTGGTGCGCCGATCGGCGGACGACCTGGCCGTCCTGATCCATCCCGATTTTCTCTACGTCACTGCGGGCGGCAAGACCTTGACCAAGGCCGACTACGTCGATGTCGCCGTCAACGGCAGGTTCGTCTACCACGGCCAGCAGGTGCGCGAGCTCGAGGTCCGGCTGTTCGGCACCACCGCCGTGGCGAGCATGCTGATCGACGACCAGTACGAGATCGAAGGCCGGGCGGTCTCCGAAACCTTCTACGGGCTCTCCGTCTTCAGTTGGACGGACGGACACTGGCTGTGGGCCGCCGGTCAGACGATGCTGCCGAAGCATCCCTAGCCCTGCATTGCTCGGGCTCGATGGGCTAACCTGAGACGATGATCATCGAAGAGATCCGGGCCGTCCTTGCCGCCAAGTCCAGCGCCCTGGTGCGCCGCTCGGCGGACGACATGGCTGCACTGATGCATCCCGACTTCGTGCACGTGACCGCGGGAGGACGCACGCTCACCAAGGCCGACTATATCGACGTGTTCATCAACTCCGACAGGGTGGTGTACCACAGCCAGGAGGTGCGCGAGCTCGAGGTCCACCTGTTCGATGCCGTCGCCGTGGCCACCATGGCGGTGGACGACCGTTGTTCGGTCGACGGCCGCGAGATCAGCGAAACTTTCCGCGCGCTCTCCGTCTACACCTGGAAGGACGGGCGCTGGCTGTGGGTCGCGGGTCAGACGGCTCTACCGAGGCTGCCCTGAGTGTCGTCGAGGACATCCGGGCCGTCATGGCCGCCAAGTCCAGCGCCCTGGTGCGCCGATCGGCGGCGGACATCATCGCCCTGCTCCATCCCGATTTCCTCGTCGTCACCGCCGGCGGCAAGGCCATCAGCCGGGCCGACTACATCGACGTCGCCATCACGGGCAGCCTTGTCTATCACGGTCAGCAGGTGCGCGAGATCGAGGTCCGGCCGTTCGGCACCACCGCCGTGGCGACCATGCTGCTGGACGACCACTTTACGGTCGATGGCCAGGAGGTCATCGAAACCTATCATGCGCTCTTCGTGTTCACCTTCACGGACGGACGCTGGCTATGGGCGGGCGGCCAGGCGATGAAGCCGAGAGACCTCGAGAAATCGCTCTAGGCCAGGCCGAGCCCGGCCATCAGCTCTCGCCATTCGCGCGGATTGAGGCCGCTCGACTTCTGGTCGACCTTCTCACCGGCGATCATGCGCTTCACTGCGGCGAGGCCGGTCTTGGAGAGGTGCGCGCCGCCCATGCGGTATTCCATGAAGGCGTCGTGGCAGATCGGCGTCCAGCGCTTCAGCGTGTCGATCATCACGTCGGCATAGACGCGGATCTCGTACTGCGCATGGGCGTCGGCGCGCAGCGACAGGAAGTGCATGAGATTGTGCAGGTTCGTCTTCCAGTACCATTGAGTATAGAAGGCGAGCGACAGGTTCATGCGCGCGAGCTCACGCGCCAGGCCGGAGCGCTCGGGATCGAGCGGCTCGCCCGCCTCGCCCTCGTTCAGCATCTCCATGTAGTGCTCGTAGACCAGCTCGGCGTCCTTCTTGAGCAGCGCGAAGACGCGGTCGGCCTCCTTGCCCGTGATCACCTCGGCGCGGCCCTGGCGGTTGGCCTTGCTCTGCGCCGCGAGATGCTCGGGCCGGGGCAGATAGAATTCGTTGTCGAGGATCGAGTAGCGCGCTGAATACTCGTTTACGTTTGCGGTGCGATGGCGAATCCACTGCCGCGCGACGAAGATCGGCAGCTTCACGTGGTACTTGATTTCGCACATCTCGAACGGCGTCGTGTGCCGGTGCCGCATCAGGTAGTTGATCAGCCCGCGGTCCTCGCTGACCTTCTTGGTGCCGCGGCCGTACGAGACGCGCGCGGCCTGCACCACTGCCGCATCGTCACCCATGTAGTCGATCACCCGCACGAAGCCATGGTCGAGCACCGGGATCGCCTCGAACAGGATCTCCTCCAGCGCCGGCGCGATCGGCCGCCGCGTGGCATGGGCGTCGCCGCGCGCCTGGTCGATCTCGGCCTGCTGGTCGGTGGAGAGGGGCATGACAGTCTTCCGGTCTTGTTGGCCCGCACTCTAGCTTCCAAGGCCGACCTTCTGCCAGACGGGATAACCTCGCCTACTCGACCTTGACGGTGAAGGGCGGCCGGCCGGCCGGAGCCGCCGCGGCGGTCTGGCCGAGCAGGCCATCGCGGGTGCGGACCTCGACCTCGAATTGCAGGCTGTCGGCTTGTTCGGCCAGGGCCCCGCGCAGGGGGATGCTGGCCCGCGCCTCGAGATGGGTCTGGCAGTTGGCGCATCCTTCGACGTGCCAGCGGCTCAACACGCCCTCGCTGCCGACATGCCGCTTCTTGCCGTCGATATGCGCGAACACCTGGATCAGGAACGAGCCGCGGATCCGCGCGCGGTTGATGCCGCGCACCGTCACCATCCGGGAAGGCTGCTCCAGGGCCGCCGACTTCGCATCGAGCGAGCCCGGCCCATAGGTGTAGCCGAGTTGCTTCTCGATATTGATGCAGTCGAGCGAGGTGTAAGGCCGCTCCTTGCGGCCGACCTTCTTCTTGAACGGATCGAGCGGCGATTCGAGGGTCAGCCAGGCGTTCGGCACCACGCCCGGCGTGGGCCCCTGGCTGTCGACCGAGTTCGTCCCTGGATAGTGCGGGATGATCTCCAGCCGATCGGTCGCCTTGTGCTTCTTCTGCCACAGCCAGAACAGGCGATCGACGTAGCAGTGATGGAAGTAGAAGAGCGGGTCGAGACCGGCCGTGTCGTTCTCGCCCATGTCGCCGTTCGCGCCCGTGATCGGCGAGAAATCGTCGCCCCCGACGTCGTAGCCGCCGACCGCGAGATGGATGTTGTTGTGCGGGCTCTCCAGCGCCCTGACGGCAACGCCGGTGTCGTCCTTCCACTGTGCCGACGAGGTGGTGTTCGAGAACACGGTGTAGTTCGGGGCGTCGAGGCAGTCCCGGTACTTCTGCGCCACATTGGTCGGGATCGTCTCGCCGTTCACCACGATCGAGGAACCGAGCCAGTTGACGATGTTCTGGTTCAGGAGCCTCACGTTCTCGTCGTAGTCGGGGTACTGGGCGTTGTGCTTCTCGGTCTCCTCGATCTCTTCCTCGGTGCCGACCAGGCCAGACAGCGGATAGCGCACGGTCTCGTAGCCCATGGGCTTGCTGTAATCGGCGTCTTGCGAGGTGAGATGATCGACGATGTCACGGTTGAGGACGAACGACCGCAGCGGGTTGGCGATGGTCTCGCCGTCGAGCACGAAGTCCTTCTGCGTCAGCGCCCACGGGATGCCGCCCTCGAGCGATTCGGGGCTGGTTTCGCCCCAGTAGGGCATCGTCACGTTGGCACAGCCGGGAATGCGGGTGCGCGGCTTGGCCTCCGCCTCGACTATGGCGCGCCCGCTGCCCCCGCCGCTTCGCGATCAGCAGCGCGCCGCGGTCGCTCACCTTGCCGATGAGGCAGTCCAGATCCTGGGATGTTCGGGTAGAAGGCGAGCTTGTCCACCTCCACAGAGGTAGGTGAGGTCACCGAATCGGTACAGTCGCTATGCCTTCAAAAAGGCGGCCAGATCGCCTATATAGGTCGTGTCGGGAAACCGACTATGGCGATAAACGCCGCGTGACATAAGCGTTTCGGACCCGGGGGCGGTACCCGGCGCCTCCACCATTCTCTCCCTCTCTCATCCGAGCGGGACCGATGGGGGCGAAATAGGATCGACGAGCGTGGTAAAGGCGCGGTTTTTGCTCGGTATGGTTCCGCCGTGACGGGCCACACACAAGTGCTAACGATAACACCGTTACACTCGCTGCTGCCGCCTAAACAGCGGACGTAAGCGCGGTTTCGGGAGGGGCACCGGGCAACAGAAGCTCCTCCCACTTTCTCAGAGATCTGCTCTTCTCTTTCGTGGCGTAGCCCGGTAGAGCAACAGCATCGCCGGTTGGAAGCCGCTCTCTGGGCGGCGTTGACTCTCCTTCTTGGCAGGCCGAGACTTCTCGTGGGCACCGACGTTACATGAACGACCGCTTTCACTACGACGCTCTTGTCGACGATGCGCTGCGTGGCGTCGTGCGTCGTGTGCTGCGCCAGGTCGGGGACAAGGGTCTGCCCGGCTCGCATCATTTCTACATCTCGTTCCGCAGCACCGATCCCGGCGTGCGCCTGCCCGACTATCTGCTCGCCAAGTACCCCGAAGAGATGACGATCGTGCTCCAGCACCAGTACTGGGACCTCATCATCACCGAGGAGTTCTTCGAGGTGACGGTGAGCTTCAACAAGCAGCAGGAGCGCATAAAGGTTCCGTTCGCCGCGCTGTCGGCGTTCGTCGATCCCTCGGTGCGCTTCGGCCTGCAATTCGACCGCAAGGACAAGGGCACGGCGCCAGCCGAGAAGCCCGGCGCGGCGCCGGCCAGCGCCACGCCGCTGCCCGCGCCGGAGAAGCGCCCCTCGCTCGGTGCGCCCACCAACGCCGCCCCCGACGAAGCCAAGGCCGACACCGCCGCCAAGCCTGACGAAACGCCGGAAAAGCCCGACGACCCGGCATCCAAGATCGTCAAGCTCGACAGCTTCCGAAAGAAGTAAGCCGACACGCTCCCACCTCACCCAGAGGAGCGGCCCGCAGGGCCGCGTCTCGAAGGGTGGGCACGAGCACCCTGTCTGCAGCCGACCCTTCGAGGCTCGCTGCGCTCGCACCTCAGGGTGAGGAAGTGCTGGACGTGCTGCGCTTTTTGCGGTTTTAGGGCGGCTTCGCGCCAGGAGAAGCCATGCCCGAGTTCGAGTTCCAGGAGATGTTCCCCCACGGCCACGACACCACGCCGTACCGTAAGCTCTCCTCCGATTTCGTCGGCACCGCCAAGTTCAACGGCAAGGACGTCCTCACCGTCGAGCCCGAGGCGCTGACCTTGCTGACCGCGGCGGCGTTCCACGACATCTCGCACCTGCTGCGGCCGGGCCATCTCCAGCAGCTGCGCAACATCCTCGACGACAGCGAAGCCTCGTCGAATGACAAGTATGTTGCGCTCGAGCTGCTCAAGAATGCCAACGTCGCCGCCGGCGGCGAACTGCCGATGTGCCAGGACACCGGCACCGCGATCGTCATGGGCAAGAAGGGCCAGGCGGTGTGGACCGGCGGCGGCGACGAGGAGGCGATCGCCAAGGGCGTCTACAAGACCTACACCGAGACCAACCTGCGCTATTCGCAGGTCTCGCCGATCTCGATGTTCAAGGAAGTGCAGACCGGCACCAATTTGCCGGCGCAGATCGACATCTATGCGACCGACGGCGACGCCTACAAGTTCCTGTTCGTCGCCAAGGGCGGCGGCTCGGCCAACAAGAGCTACCTTTACCAGCAGACGCCGGCCGTGCTGAACGAGGCCTCGCTGCTGAAGTTCCTCGACACCCAGATCCGCACCCTGGGCACCGCGGCCTGCCCGCCCTACCACCTCGCGATCGTGATCGGCGGCACCTCGGCCGAGATGAATCTCAAGACGGTGAAGCTGGCCTCGACCCGCTACCTCGACGACCTGCCGAGCGAAGGCAACAACAAGGGCGTCGCGATCCGCGACCGCGAGATGGAGCAGAAGGTGCTCGAACTCACCCGCCAGATGGGCATCGGCGCACAGTTTGGCGGCAAGTATTTCTGCCACGACGTGCGCGTGATCCGCATCGCCCGCCATGGCGCCTCGGTGCCGATCGGCATGGGCGTGAGCTGCTCGGCCGACCGCCAGGCCATGGGCAAGATCACCAAGGACGGCATCTTCCTCGAGGCGCTCGAGAC
>DASXQC010000351.1:0-12039 GCA_036493235.1 Reyranella sp. | reverse complement strand
CAGCAGCTTCCACAGCGGCACGCGCTTGGCCTTGGCGACGGCGTCCCACAGCGCCATGTCGAGCACGCCGACCGCGACCGAGCGCTCGCCATGGCCGCCCGGCTTCTCGTTGGCCATCATCGCCTTCCAGCACTTGGCCGGATCGATCAGGCCCTCGCCGTCGAGCAGGGAATCGGGCTTGGCCTCCGACACGCGCTTGATGAAGCGCTCGTTCAGCAGCCCGTGCTGAGCGTAGCGGCCGTTGGAATTGAAGCCGTAACCCACCACCGGCTTGCCCTCGACCTCGAGGTCGGTGACGACCGCCACGACCGACGCGGTCATCTGGCTGAAGTCGATATAGGCGTTGGCGATGTTGGAGCGGATCGGCGAGACGATGTCGCGGATGGCGACGATGCGCATGAAAACTCCTGCTTAGGCGACGGCGGGCGGGCGCCGCATCTGGCGGCTGAGCAGCCACCAGGCGATGGCGGCGTTCAGCACGTTCCAGCCAATACCATTGATGAAGGCGCCCTGGTACGAGCCCGTGAGGTCGAACAGCTTGCCGCCCATCCAGCCGCCCAGCGCCATGCCGAGCACGGTCGAGGAGACGGTGAGGCCGACGCGGCTCGCTGCCTCGCGCGGCGGGAAGTATTCGCGGACGATGATGGCGTAGGAGGGCACGATGCCGCCCTGGAACAGGCCGAACAGTGCCGACACGACGTAGAGCGACACCACCGAATCGGCCATCAGGTAGAAGAGCAGCGCGATTGCCTGCAGGGTCGAGCCGAGCAGCAGGGTCATCGCGCCGCCGACCCGGTCGGCCAGCCAGCCCGAGCCGATGCGGCTCACGATGCCGAAGCCCAGCATCAGCGAAAGCATCTCTGCGCCCGCCGCGACGCCGTAGCCCCGATCGGCGCAGTAGGCGACGATGTGGACCTGCGGCATCGACATGGCGATGCAGCAGGAGAGGCCGGCCAAAATCAGCAGCGCCTGCAGGCCGTTGGGCGACAGGCCGAGAGACGAGAGCGAGCGCTGCGCCACCACCACGGCGCCGCCGGCTGCGTGATCGGGCGCGCGGCGGCGCAGGGTGAAGGCCAGCGGGATCATGACGGCGACGCACAGCGCGCCGGCGGACAGGTAGGTCGTGCGCCAGCCGTGCTGTTGAATCATCATCTCGACGATCGGCGGCCACACGGCGCCGGCGATGTAGTTGCCAGAGGCGGCGATCGCGACGGCGACACCGCGGCGCTTCTCGAACCAGTGCGAGATGTCGGCGATCAGCGGTGCGAAGGTGGCAGCGGCGCTGAAGCCGACCAAGGTCTGGGCCGCGGCGAACATCAGCAGCGAGGTGGTCATCGAGGCGAGGCCGAAGCCGGCGCCGAGGCCGACGGCACTGACCACCGATGCGACGACGATGCCGTGGCGATCGACCAGCCGGCCGACGAGCACGCCGCCCAGGAAGAAGCCGATCATGTTCATGGAATAGGCGAAGGCGATGTCGGCGCGGCTGACGCCGAGATCGCCCTGCACCGCGGGCATGGCGACGGCGAGCGCCCACATACCGATGCCGCCCAGGGTGCTGAGCGTCACGCTGACGCCGAGGCGCCGCCAGGCATAAACAGAATCGATCACGCGGTGACACTCATGGGCAGGCGGCGGTTCTGGCGGCTGAGCAGCCACCACACGATGGCGCCGTTCAGCAGGTTCCAGGCGATGCCGTTCAGGAAGGCGGCGTGATAGGAGCCGGTGATGTCGAACAGCTTGCCGCCCATCCAGGCGCCGCCCGCCATGCCGATGATAGTCATGGAGATGGCGATGCCCATGCGTGCGCCGGCTTCCTTCGAGGGGAAGTACTCGCGCACGATCACGCCGTAGCTCGGGATGATGCCACCCTGGAACAGGCCGAACAGCGCCGACACGATGTAGAGGCCGACCAGGCCGTCCGACACGAGGTAACCCAGCAGCGCCACCGCCTGTGCGGTCGAGCCGAGCAGCAGGGTCTTGAGGCCGCCGACCCGGTCGGCGATCCAGCCCGAGCCCAGCCGGCTCACGATGCCGAACACCGTCATGATCGACAGCATGTCTGCGCCGCGCGCGGTGCCGTAGCCGAGATCGACGCAGTAGGCGACGATATGGACCTGCGGCATCGCCATGGCGACGCAGCAGCCGATGCCGGCGATGCCGAGCCAGAGTTGCAGGCCGTTGGGCGAGAGGCCGAGCGCACGCGACGAGTGAGGCGCCGCCGCTGCGGCTCCGGTGTGCGCCGGCGAACGCGGCCGCAGGACCAGGCTGGCCGGCAGCATCCCGATCAGGCAGACCGCCGCGATCACCAGATAGGTCGTGCGCCAGTTGTACTGACGCACCAGCAGGTCGGTCACCTTGGGCCAGGCCGCGCCGCCGATATAGTTGCCGCAGGCGCAGATGCCCATGGCGAGCGCGCGGCGCTTGGCGAACCAGTGCGAGGTGTCGGCGACCAGCGGGATGAAGGACGCGGCCGAGCCGAAGCCAATCATGGCCTGCACCAGGGCGAAGCTCGTGAGCGAGGGCGCGAGGGAGGCGAGCGCATAGCCGCCGGCGATCAGTACGGCCGCCAGCACCATGGTCACGAACGCACCCTTGGTGTCGATCAGCCGGCCGAGCAGAATCGAGCCTGCACCGAAGCCCAGCATGGTGGTGGTGTAGGAGAACGAAACCTCGGCGCGCGTCGCTGCGAATTCGGCCTGCAGGTTGGGGAAGATCACCACCACGCCCCACATGCCGACGGCGCCAAACGCGCTCAACGCGACGCTGGCGGCCAGGCGCCACCAGGCGTACCGCGAATCGACGCTATGCATGGAGGTCAGCCGCCGGCAACGCCCTGCGTGTTGACGTACAGCGCGTAGAGCGAATGGCTGGCCGCGATGAACAGGCGGTTGCGGTAACGGCCGCCGAAGCAGACGTTGGCACTGCGCTCCGGCAGGGCGATATGGCCGATCGGCTTGCCCTCCGGATTGAAAATGCGCACGCCATCGAGCTCGTCCATGCCCATGCCCCAGCCACACCACAGGTTGCCGTCGACATCGACGCGGAAGCCGTCAGGCGAGCCGCCCGGGCCGGCGTCGATCAGCACCTTGCCGTTGGTGAGCTTGGTGCCGTTGTCGGTGACGTCGTAGACCATGATCGTGCGACGCGGCTCGGCGCGTGAGCCCACGACATAGAGCTTCTTCTCGTCGGGTGAGAAGGCGAGGCCGTTGGGACCGGGCACCTCGTCGGTCATCATGGCGAGCTTGCCGGTCGTGGCGTCGAGGCGATAGACGGCCGGCGTGTTCTCGCTCTCCGCCTTGTGGCCCTCGTAGTAGCCCAGGATGCCGAAGGTCGGATCGGTGAACCACACCGAGTGGTCGGACTTCACCACCACATCATTGGGAGAATTCAGCGGCTTGCCGTTGTAGCTGTCGGCCAGCACGGTGATCGAGCCGTCATATTCGGTGCGTACGACGCGCCGGGTGTCGTGCTCGCAGCCGACCAGCCGGCCCTGGCGGTCGCGCGTGTGGCCGTTGGCGTTGTTCGACGGCTTGCGAAAGACCGTGACGTTCCCCGTCTCCTCGTCCCAGCGCAGGATGCGGTTGTTGGGGATGTCGCTCCACAGCACGCAGCGATTGTCACCGAGATAGACCGGACCTTCCGACCAGCGGCAGCCGGTGTAGAGCCGCTCGACCGAGCCGAGCGGCAGGCGATACTTGTTGAACGACGGATCGAGCACGCGCACCGCCGGATCGGGGTAACGCTCGTTGGGCTGCCACATCTTCCGTTTCCTCGCGTTTCTTGGTCTAGTCGTCGGGCTTGATGTTGCCCGTCCGGATGACCTTACCCCAGACTTCCGAATCGCGCTTGATGAAGGCGACGTAGTCCGCGCGCGACAGAGTGGATGGATGCAGGCCGTTGTCATCGTACTTTTTCTTGATCGCGGGCTCGGCGAGCACCCGGCGCACCGTTTCGGCCAGCTTGATCACGATCGGCTCGGGCGTGCCGGGCGGCGCGTCGAGCCCGTACCAGTTCCACGCCTCGTAGCCCTGCACGGCCTCACCGAGCGTGGGGACATCGGGCAGCACCGACCAGCGCTCCTCGGAGGTGACCGCCATCGCCCGTGCCTTGCCGCCCTTGATGATGGCGAGCGTCGCCGGATCGCCGAAATAGGCGTCGACCACGCCGGCCGACAGGTCGTTCAGCGCCGGGCCGGTGCCGCGATACGGCACGTGGATCATCTTCAGCCCAGACATCTGCGTGAACAGTTCACCGGCCAGATGCTGGCTGGTGCCGATGCCGCCCGACGCCCAGCTGATCTCGGTCTTGCGCGCGAGGGCCATGAACTCCGGCAGGGTCTTGGCCGGCAGGTCGTTGCGCACGGCGAAGATCAGCGGCATGCGCACCAGCCGCGTGATGTGCGCGAAGGCCATCGGATCGAACGGCAGCTTGTCGCCGCGCAGGTGCGGGCCTGCGCTCATGCTGCTGACGCCGGTCACGGCGAGCGTGTAGCCGTCGGGCAAAGCATGCGACATCGCCTCGATGCCGATCAGCCCGCCGGCGCCGCCCTTGTTCTCGACGACGATGGTCTGGCCCAACTCCTTGGCCAGCGGCTCCATCAACAGCCGTGCCGTCAGGTCGACACCGCCACCCGGCGGGTACGGCACGATCAGCCGGATCGGCCGCGTCGGATAAGTCGGCTCGGCGCGCGCGACCACAGGCAACACAATGGCGCCTGCAAGCAGGCTGCGACGGGTGATCGTCACGAAGGGTGTCTCCTAGAGCGCGACCTTGCGGAACACGTCGATGAAGCGTTCGACGTCCTGCTCGTCGTTGTAGACGTGGGGGCTGATGCGCAGGCGGCCGAGGCGCGGGGCGGCGTGCACGTTCTCGGCGGCGAGGCGCTTGGGCAGGTCGGTGGGCATGCCCTTGGGGAAGCTGACGCAGAGAATGTGCGGCGCGCGCACTTTGGGATCGAGCACGCCGACGCCGAGATTACCCAGGCCATCGGCCAGCTTGCCGGTCAGCATCGAGAGCCGCGCGACGATCGCGTCATTGCCCCAGCCCGCCATCATCTCCATGCCGATCGCCGCCATCTCCATGCTGATGAAGTGGTCGCGCTCGCCCATGTCGTAGCGCCGCGCGTCCTCGCGATAGGACGTGTCGCGGAAGTAGATCGTGTCCTCGGCGTTCACCGCCTTGCGTGCGCCCGCGGTCTGCTCGAGCGGCACGCCGTGTTGATGGCGCTTGGCGACGTATAAGAAGGCGCGGCCGTAGGGACCGAGCACCCACTTGTAGGTCGGGAAGATCAAAAAGTCGGGATCGAGCGTCTTCACGTCGATGTGGCGCACACCGACATCGTGCGTGGCGTCGATCAGGAACGCGGCTCCCTGCTTCTTCAGCGCCGCCCGGACGCGCGGCAGGTCGATGGCGCCGCCGTCCGACCAGTGCACTGACGAGATAGAGGCCAGCGAGACCGGCGGCGCGCCGACGCGCTCGATCGCCGCCAGCACCGCCGAGGTCCAGTCGCCGTCGCTTGGCTGCTTCACCGTGTCGACCACGAAGCCCGCGGCCTTGGCCCGGGCGTGCCATTCCAGCACCGGCGAGGTGTGGTCGTTCTCCAGTACGATCACCCGCGTGCCGCGCGGCAGCTGCAGCACCTTGCCTGCGGTCGAAACGCCGTAGCCGACTGAAGAAATGAGAGCCACGTCGTCCGGCTCGGCACCGATCAGCGCCGCGGCGGCCTTGCGCGTGCGCTCGTACTGCTCGCGCTGGAAGCCGTCGGGCAGCTTCCACGGCTGGCCCTTGCGGCCGACCGCGGCGCGCCCGGCTTCCTGCGAGGCGAGTGGCAGCGGGCTCCAGGCCGCAGCATTCATGAAACAGACGTCGCGCGGCATGTCGAACAGGGCGCGTTGCGAGGGCAGCATGACAACTCCTTTGCTGCCGGAAGCTTATCAGCAAGTTTTCCGCCGCGGCGCATGAGAAGCTCTCGTGCGGGCGATTACCTCAGGTGTAATTGAGAGCCCATATGAAGGGGACCAAGTTGCCCTCATCACCTCTAGAAGGAGGGAAAGATGAGTTACCAGTCCCGCGATCGCCTGCTTGGCGCCTCCGACCTCTACATCTCGCCGGCCGGCCGTCTCGGTTGGCGGCAGCGCCTTGTTTTCACGTTCGCTCTGTGGCGTCAGCGTCGCGAGATGCGGCGTTCCTTGATGCAGATGGATGCGCGCAGCCTGCGCGACGCTGGCATCTCGCCGGCGGCCGCAGCCTACGAATCTGGCAAGCCGTTCTGGGAAAAAATGGGCGACCTGCGCTGATTCGGGCCTGTAACGGTCTGGAAACGCAACCCCTGTGACATTCGTGCGTTAGTCTCCCGCGCAAGCGGGGTAGACCCGTCGCGTAGAGTATCAACGCGTGGGGGCCTCGCCGCATGACACCGCCGGATCTGGACCGGAAAACCGCGTTGTTCCTCGATCTCGACGGCACCTTGCTCGAGATCGCGGCGACCCCGGAACTGGTCGTGGTGCCGCCGGCCCTGCCGGACCTGCTCGCCCATCTCCATCAGCAACTCGACGGTGCGGTCGCAATCGTGAGCGGCCGGCCGCTGCATCAGATCGACAGCCTGCTGGCGCCGTTTCATCCCGCGGCCGCCGGCGAGCATGGCGTGTGCCTGCGCTTCGGCGACGGCACACTGGAGGAGCTGCCGGTCGGCATCGCGATTCCCGAGGACTGGCGCGCCGCGCTCATCCGCGGGATCGAGCCGTGGCCCGGCGTGCGGATCGAGACCAAGCCGCATGGCCTCGCCGTCCACTATCGCCTGGCATCCGAGCGCGAGGCCGAGGTCTGGGAGCTGGTCCGCAGCCTGGTAGCGCCCGACCATCCCTGGTTCCGTCTGATCCCGGCGCGCGAGGCGGTCGAGATCGGCTTGCGCGCCGCCTCCAAGGGCGATGCGGTCGAGCGGCTGATGGCGCATGCGCCGTTCCATGGTCGCCGGCCGATCTTCATCGGTGATGATTTCACCGACGAGGCCGGCATGAGCATGGCGCGCCGGTTCGGTGGCATGGGCCTGCGCGTCCACGAGGCGTTCGGCGGCGACCCGGCCAATGTGCGTGCCTGGCTGACGCACGGGACCGAGCATCTCGAAGGCCAGATGACGCCGCCGGGTACGGCAGCATGAGCACGCTGGAGCTCGGCGTCATCGGCAACTGCGCGATCGCGAGCCTGGTGAACCGGCTCGGCCGCCATGTCTGGCATTGTCTTGGCCGGCTCGATGGCGATCCGATCTTCAATGCGCTGCTGGGCGGCACCGAGCCCGCGAGCGGATTCATGGAGGCGGAAGTCGCCGGCGCCAGGGAAGAAGGTCGCCAGCGCTACCTGCCCAACACCGCAATCCTCGAGACGATCGTCGAAGGCGCCAGCGGCACCGTACGCCTGGTCGACTTCGCGCCGCGCTTCCGCCGCTTCGGTCGCATGTTCCGGCCGCCCATGCTGGTGCGGCGGCTGGAGCCGATCGCCGGCCGACCGCGCGTGACGATCCGGCTGCGGCCGACCTTCAATTACGGTTCGCTGAAGCCTGCGATCACCAGCGGCAGCAACCATGCGCGCTTCGTCGGCGACGCGGCGGCGATCCGGCTCACCACCGACGGTTCGATCACGCACGTCCTACACGAGACCGAATTTACGCTGGACCGGCCGATCACAATGTTCGTCGGCGCCGACGAGAGCCTGACCGAAAATCCAGATTCGCTCGGCCGTACCTTCCTGTCCGAGACCGAGGCCTACTGGCACACCTGGGTGCGCGACCTGAACATCCCGTTCGATTGGCAGGCCGCGGTGATCCGCGCGGCGATCACGCTCAAGCTCTGCAGCTTCGAGGATACCGGCGCGGTGCTGGCGGCGCTCACCACGTCGGTGCCGGAAGCCGCCGGCACGCCGCGCACCTGGGACTACCGCTTCTCGTGGCTGCGCGATTCGTTCTTCACCGTGACTGCGCTCAACCGTTTGTCGGCGACGCGCACGATGGAAGGCTTCGTGCGCTTCATCGTCGACATCGTCGAAGCGGGCTCCTCGCGCGGCGAGGTCGACGAGATCGCGCCGCTGTTCCCGATCGCGCCCGGCACGGCGACCGAAGAGAAGCTGATCGATTCGCTGCCCGGCTATCGCGGATACGGCCCCGTGCGCATCGGTAACGCGGCTGTCATCCAGCGCCAGAACGACACCTACGGCTCGATGGTGATGACGGCGGCGCAGATGTTCTGGGACGAGCGCCTGCCGCGGCACGGCGACATCGAACTCTACCGTCAGCTGTGCGTGGTCGGCAACGAGGCCCACAAGGTGGCGTTGACTCCGGATGCGGGCCTTTGGGAATACCGGGAGCGCGAGGAGGTGCATACCTTCTCGGCCGCCATGTGCTGGGCCGCGCAGCACAGGCTCGGCATGATCGCCCGGCGCGTCGGCGTCGATTCCGAATCGCGCGAATGGCTGGCGCGCTCCGGCGTGCTGCGCCAGGAGATCCTGAAGCGGGCGACAATGCCCACCGGCGGCTGGCTGTCGGGCGTGCTCGACCGCGAGAGGGCCGACGCCTCGAGCCTGGTGCTGCCGGAGATCGGCCTGCTGCCGTCGGAGGATCCGCGCTTCCACGCGACGCTCGACGTGATCGGCAAGCGGCTGATGAAGAACGGCTTCCTGATGCGCTACCTCGAGGCCGACGATTTCGGCAAGCCGTCGAACGCCTTCCTGCTGTGTACGTTCTGGTACATCGATGCGCTGGCGAGCGTCGGCCGGCGTTCGGAAGCGCTAGAACTCTTCAACAACGTGCTCGGAAGGCGCAACCATGTCGGGTTGCTTTCGGAGGACATCGATCCAAAGACCGGCGAGCTGTGGGGCAACTTCCCGCAGACCTACAGCCAGGTCGGGCTGATCCTGTCCGCCATGCGCCTGTCGCGGAGCTGGGAGGAAGGCCTATGGCACGCCTCGTGATCGTCTCCAACCGCGTGCCGATCCCCAAGGCGCGCGGCGCTTCGGCGGGCGGCCTCGCGGTTGCGCTGCGCGACCTGCTGACGCCCGGCACGATGTGGTTCGGATGGAGCGGACGGCTCGCGTCGGAGCCGGCGGTCGAGCCCGCGATCGTCTCGGCGCGTGGCGTCACCTACGCCATGATCGACCTCACCTCGGAGGCCTATCGCGGCTTCTATGTCGGCTTCTCCAACGGCGCGCTGTGGCCATTGCTGCATTTCCGCCTCGGCCTGATGCATTTCCGACGCGAGGACTACGAGGCCTATCTGTCCGTCAACCAGGCCTTCGCCAGGTCGCTCGGCACCGTGTTGCAGCCCGACGACACGCTGTGGGCGCACGACTATCACATGATCCCGCTCGGCCGCATGCTGCGCCAGCAGGGCTTCAAGGGGCCGCTCGGCTTCTTCCTGCACATCCCGTTCGCGCCGCCGTCGATGATGGAGGCGATGCCGGTCGCGCGCGAGCTGATCGCCGATCTCTGCGCCTTCGACCTGGTGGGTTTCCAGACCGAGGAGCACGCGCGCGACTTCCGCGATTGCGCCCAGCGCATGCTCGGCGCCACCGTGCAGGGCGAATGGGTGCGCCTGAACGGCCGCTCGATGCGCGTCTTCGCCGACCCGATCGGGATCGACGCCAAGTCGTTTCAACAGGATGCCGTGCGTGCCGCCAACGACAAGCTGGTGCAGCGCGTGGCCGGCAGCCTGGCGGGCCGGATGCTCGCGATCGGCGTCGACCGCATGGACTATTCCAAGGGTCTGCCGCAGCGCTTCGAGGCGCTGGGGCGGCTGCTGGAAAAGCATCCCGAGCATCGCCGGCGCGTGCACTTCCTGCAGATCTGCCCGCGTTCGCGCGAGGAGGTCGACGAGTATCGCAAGCTGCGCGCCGAGCTCGACCGCCTGGCCGGCCGGGTCAACGGTCGCTTTTCCGAATTCGACTGGACACCGCTGCGCTACTCCACGCGCGCGGCGCCCCGCACGACCCTGGCGGGCCTGTACCGCATCGGCCGCATCGGCGTGGTGACGCCGCTGCGCGACGGCATGAACCTGGTCGCCAAGGAATTCATTGCGGCGCAGGACGCGGACGATCCGGGCGTGCTGATCCTGTCGAAGTTCGCGGGCGCGGCGCACGAACTCACCGAGGCGCTGATCGTCAATCCGTTCGATCCCGATGCCATCGCCGACGCCATGCATCTCGCCCTCAGCATGCCGGCCCCCGAGCGCAAGGATCGCTACAGCGCGCTGCTCGAGAAGGTGTTCCGCACCACCGCCCACGCCTACTGCCAGCGCTTCATCGAGGCGCTGGGCGAGGTCAAGGCAAGCTCGGTGCCGCGCGCCGCGGCCTAGCCGCTCACCACATCGTCTTGGCGGCGCGGCCCGGCCATTCGCGGTCGTAGGTGACGCCGCCGACGCGGTCGTCGCTCAGCGCGGCGAGAATCTCGCCGGCGCTGGGCAGGCTGCGCGGATCGACGTGCCGTTCCGGGTTCCACAGCTCCGAGCGGACCAGCGCGCGGGCGCATTGGAAGTAGACGGTGTCGACGGTGATCACCGTCACCGAGCGTGGCGCCTTATCCTCGACCGCGAAGGATTCCAGCAACTGGGGATCGACGCTCAGATGCGCCCGGCCGTTGACCCTGAGCGTGTTGCCCGCTCCAGGTATCAGGAACAGCAGCCCGACCCGCGGATCGCGCACGATGTTGCGCAACGAGTCGACGCGGTTGTTGCCGCGCCGGTCGGGCAGCATCAGCGTCTTGTCGTCATGGACGCGTACGAAGCCCGGCTTGTCGCCGCGCGGCGAGCAGTCGAGCCCTTCCGGCCCGGACGTCGCCAGCGCCATGAACGGCGAGGCGTCGATATAAGCGCGGTAATGCGGCGTCAGCCAGTCGACTTCCTTGACGGTCGAAGCCTCGCTCGGAATGCCGTACAGCCCTTCCAACTCGGCGACGCTCGTGATCACGTGGGGCATTGATCGCTCGCTATTTCAATGAAGCCCGAAACGTCAGAGGCTCGAGTGTCAATAACTGCTCCAGCGGAGGCTTCAAAGAGAATAGCCGCGGCGCGCTGGAGAAATCGTATAGACGATACAATCGAAAAATGTCCGGCCGCTCTTTCGCAACTTCGTTCTCATTGCGGGTGAGGTAAAACGGCGTCGCGTTGCCGCCCCTTGTGGTTTTCACCTCGATCCATCGCTCGCTGCCATTCTCCTCATAGGAGCGAATATCGTAGCCAAGGCCGTCGCCGTCAGCTTGCGAGACCCACCGGACTTTTTTTGCGAGATCGCGTCGCCCGGCATGGAATAGCTTTCTTTGCTCAAACTCGAATATGTGTTGCTCGCCCGCTAAGCCGAGCGCCCGGTTCAGTTGATCTCGCAAAGCCGGATCGAACTTTCGCGCGACGCGTTCATAAGCTCGCTTCGCTGTTGCGTTCATTGGTGGTGGCGCCGGCGGAGGTTCGACGAAGAGAACGGCAGGATCCGAGAGGCCCGTCGAAGGGGCTAGTGCGAAGGGGACAGGATCCGGCTGATTCTTGAGGAAACGCCAAATGGCATCGGCAATCGCCCCTTGGAAGTTCCAGGCCGGTTTGTAGCCGTTGATCCACGGCAGGCCGAGCTGTGTCAGAACGGCGGAGATGTTCTGATGCTTGAACTCGATGGACCCATCGCTGCGATGAACGTCCGCCATCAACGCTTTTCGATGGGCCGTCTTGTTGTAGGCTTGACCGGCTTGCTCGGCTCGCAACATCGCGAAGTAGTCGGCAACGATCGCGTCGAGCTCGGCGCTCGACCAATCGGTGCCGGCGACTTCGGCGGCCATGGCTAGTCGCGCTGCCTGTTCACTTGCCCGCCATGATCCGGCTGAGCAGTGCCATCAGCACGTCGGGGCAGGTGATGTGCGGATTATGGCTGGCGTCGATCTCGTGACTGGTCCAGCCGGGTTCGCTGCGGGCGCGGTCGGCGAACTGGCGGAAGACGTCGCCGGGCGCGTTCTTCTTCGCGTAGATGTAGTGGCGCGGCGGCGTGCCAGTGGAGCTGCTCGTGTTCGCGAGC
>DASXQC010000350.1:0-21423 GCA_036493235.1 Reyranella sp. | reverse complement strand
GGTCGGCGAGAAGATCGCGGTGTTGATGCCGATGACCTTGCCGTCCATGTCGAACAGCGGGCCGCCGGAGTTGCCGCGGTTGATCGCGGCGTCGGTCTGGATGTAGTCGTCGAACGGGCCCGACTGGATGTCGCGGCCGCGGGCCGACACGATGCCGGTCGTCACAGTGCCGCCGAGGCCGAACGGGTTGCCGACCGCCATCACCGGCTGGCCGACCTTGACCTTGCTCCCGTCCTCGAACTCGACGTAGGGCAGCGGCTTGTCGCTCTTGACCTTCAGCACGGCGAGATCTGTCTTCTCATCGCCGCCCAGCAGCTTGGCCGTCAGCTTGCGGCCGTCCGTCAGGGTGACGGTGATGGAGTCGGCCTTACCGGCGACATGGAAGTTGGTCACGATGATGCCGGACGGATCGACGATGAAGCCGGTGCCGAGGGCCTGCTGCTTGGGATGCGCGCGCTGCTGGCGCTGGCCCTGCTGGCCGAAGCGCTGGGCGAACTGGCGCATGAACTCTTCCAGCTGTTGCTGGGTGCCACCGTCGCCGCCGCGGTCGGACATCTGCGTGTCCTCGTCCTCGCCGGCATTGGCCTTCATGGTCACCTGAACGTTGACCACCGCCGGCGTCACCTTGGCGGCGAGGTCGGAGAAGTCGTGCGGAATAGCCTCGCCGGCGATGGCGGGGGGCGCCGTCACCAGGGGAACGATGATCGCGGGAGCCGTCAGCGCCGTGGTCAGCGCGAGGGCGGCAAGGATGCGGGACGTGGTCTTCTTGGTCATTTGGGGGTGAGCCTCCTGTCTGCTCGCAGCGGGAATATGGGTCCCGGCCCATGGCGCCCCCATGGCCCCAACATTGAATGTTTGTATAGTTGGGGCCGTGAAAATCCTTTTGATTGAAGACGATAGCCAAACGGCCGATTACATCGCCAAGGGCCTGCGCGAGCACGCCCACGTGGTGGACAAGACCGACAACGGCCGGGACGGCCTCTACATGGCGACCGGCGAGCCGTATGACGTGATGATCGTCGACCGAAACCTGCCGAAGATGGACGGGCTCAGCCTAGTCAAGGCGGCGCGCGCATCCGGTACGCGCACGCCGGTCCTGTTCCTGACCACGATGGGCGGGGTCGACGACCGCGTCGCCGGGTTCGAGGCCGGCGGCGACGACTATCTGGTCAAGCCGTTCGCCTTTGCCGAGCTGTTGGCGCGCGTGGGCGCGCTGGCCCGCCGGCCGCCGATCGTGGCCACCACGGCGCTCAAGGTCGGCGATCTCGAGATCGACCTCCTCTCACGTGCGGTGACGCGCGGCGGCAAGCGCATCGACCTGCTCGCACAGGAGTTCAAGATCCTCGAATACCTGATGCGCCACGCCGGCGAGATCGTCACCCGCACGATGCTTCTGGAGAAGGTCTGGGACTTCCACTTCGATCCCAAGACCAACATCGTCGAGACGCATATCTCGCGCCTGCGCTCCAAGATCGACAAGGGCTTCGACAAGCCGCTGCTGCACACCGTGCGAGGTGCAGGGTATGTCATCCGTACATCGGATTAGACCGCTCGCGCGGATCCTGCGGTCGGCCACCTTCCGGCTGACCCTGATCTATGCCGGCCTGTTCGTGGTGTCGGCCTGCGTGCTGTTCGCAACGGTGTTCGTGATCGCCACTGCGGCGATGCAGAACGACATGCAGGAGGTGCTGCGCACCGAAGCGCTGCAGCTCGCCGAGATCGATCGCCGCTACGGGCTGCTCGGCCTCGCCGAACAGGTGACGCGGCGCATGAGCTACCGCACGCGCGGGCCGATCTACTATCTTGTGCAGGCGCCGACCCAGCAGGTCGTGGTTGGCAACCTGCCCGGCATGCCGCCGGTCGAGGGCGTGGTCGACTTCGTGCACGACCGCGACAGCACCGAGCCCAGCGATGCGCGCGCCAAGCTCACCGGCTTCGGCCTCACCCTGCCCGATGGCACCTTCGTCCTGGTGGCGCAGGATGCGAGCCGGCTGATCGACATGCAGCACGCCATCGTGCGCGCCTTCATCTGGGCGGGCGCGCTCACCCTGCTGCTGGCGACCGGCGGCGGCGTGCTGCTGGGCGGCAACTTCGTGCGCCGCATCGACACGATCGGCCGTACCAGCCGCGCCATCATGGAGGGCGATCTCAGCGCCCGCATCCCGGTGCGCGGCAACAACGACGAGATCGACCAGCTGGTGATCGGGCTCAACGCGATGCTGGACCGCATCCAGCAGCTGCTCGACGGCCTGCGCCAGGTGAGCAGCGACATCGCCCACGATCTGCGCACGCCGCTCGGCCGCCTGCGCCAGAAGCTCGAGGATGCGCGCGAACATGCCTCGACCACCGCCGAGTACCAGTCGGCCACCGAGGATGCGCTCATTGAGGCCGACAGCCTGCTGGAGATCTTCTCCGCCCTGCTGCGCATCGCCCAGATCGAGGCCGGCGCGCAGAAGAGCGGCTTCACCGACGTCGACCTGTCCGAACTGATGCACAGCATCGCCGACGCCTACGAGCCGTCGGCCGAGGACTCCCGTCACAAGCTCGAGGTCGACGTGGCCGACGGCGTGCGCATGACCGGCGATCGCCAGCTCCTGGCGCAGCTCTTCTCCAACCTCGTCGAGAACGCGCTGACCCACACGCCGGACGGCAGCACCGTGCGCCTCGCCCTGTATCCGAAAGCGAACGGCTTCGAGGCCGAGGTCGCCGACAACGGACCGGGCATTCCCACCGAGGAACGCGAGAAGGTGTTCGACCGATTCTACCGCCTCGACCGCAGCCGCACGACCAAGGGCAGCGGCCTCGGCCTCGCGCTGGTCAAGGCGATCGCGGCCCTGCACGGCCTGACTCTGAGGCTCGAAGATCACCATCCGGGCCTGGCGGTACTCCTCACACGATGAGCGCACCGTTCGGGCTCTGGATTCCGCTCACCCTGTTCGCCGCCGCGGCCCAGACCGTCCGCAACACCGCGCAAAGGCGACTGATCGACGAGCTCGGCACTCTGGGCGCGACCCTGGTCAGGTTCCTCTATGGCATGCCGCTGCTTGCCCTGTGGCTGGTTGCCCTCCTCGCCCTGCGCGATTTCAAGGCGCCGCACCACAGCGTCGGCTTCGCCGCCTGGATCGTCCTTTCGGCGCTGAGCCAGATGGCCGGCACCGCCCTGCTGCTGCGCGCGATGACCGCCCGCAGCTTCGCCGTCGGCCTGGTGTACTCCAAGAGCGAGGTCATGCAGGTCGCCCTGTTCTCTATCGTCTTCCTCGGCGAGCGTCCGTCGTGGATCATCGTCGCCGCCATCATCGTGGCGACGGCGGGAGTCGTGATGCTCTCACCCCGGATCACGGCCCGGCCCGACTCGACGACCCTGTTCGGCCTCGCTGCGGGTACCGCCTTCGCGATCTCGATCGTCGCCTACCGCGGCGCCAACCTGGCGCTGGCCGCCGATTCGCCTTTCCTTGCCGCTGCCGAGACACTGTTCTGGAGCCAGGGGCTGCAGGCGCTCCTGCTGGCCGGCTGGCTACTGGCGCGCAATCCGTCGGTGCTGCTGGGCGCACTCCGAGCATGGCGGCTGTCGCTGTTCGCCGGTGGCGCGGGCGCATCGGCGTCATTGGCGAACGTCACGGCGCTCGCCCTCGCGCCGGCCTCGCAGGTCCGGACGCTGATCCTGATCGAGGTGCTGTTCACCTATGCCGTATCGCTGCGGGTCTTCCGCGAAGCGGTCAGCCGGCGTGAGCTGGCGGGCATTGCCTTGGTCGTGATCGGTGCAGGAACGATTGTCGCCACGGCCGCCTGACGGCATGCTGGCGGCATGACACTTTTCGCTTACGTCGGCTGCTACACCACGCCCGAACGCCACGGCCAGGGCAAAGGCATCAACGTCTATCGCGTCGATCCGCGTACCGGTGCGTTCAAGCACGTGCAGCTGCTCGGCGGGCTGGAGAACCCCTCGTTCCTGGCCGTCGATAAAGCCGGCCGGTTCCTCTACTCGGTGCACGGCGATCGCAGCGACGTGACCGCCTACGCCATAGACGGCAAGACCGGCCACCTGACGGTGATCGGCCGCCAGCCGACCGGCGGCTACAACCCCATCCACCTCGCCCTCGACGCGACCGCCAAGTTCCTGTTCGTCACCAACTACGGCACCGATTCGATCGCGGTGTTTCCGGTGAAAGACGACGGCACGCTCGGCCCCTACCCGACCCTGACGACGCTCAAGGGCGACGTCGGTCCGCACCGCACCGAGCAGAAGAACATCCGGCCGCACCACAATCCGCTCGATCCGCAGGGCCGCTTTTTCTACGTGCCGAACAAGGGCGCCGACAGCGTCATGACCTACCGGATCGATCCCAAGCGCGGCGTCGCGGTCCACGTCAACGAGGTCGCCGCGCGCCCCGGCGCCGCGCCGCGCCACATCGACTTCCATCCCCGCAAGGCGCTTGCCTATGTGATCAACGAGCTCGATTCGACGGTCACGACCTACCGCCAGGATCGCAAGAGCGGCCAGCTCACGCCGATCCAGCGCATCCCGTCGACGCCCTCGGACTTCACCGGCTACAGCACCGGGGCCGAGATCTGGGTCGATCGCGCCGGCCGCAACGTCTACGCCTCCAACCGCGGCCACGACAGCGTCGGCGTGTTCGCCATCGACCCGACCAAGGGTACGCTAACGCCGCGACAGTGGGTGCCGACCAAGGGCGGCGTGCCACGCTTCTTCTGCTTCGACCCCGCGCAGCGTTTCCTGTATGTCGCCAACCAGGGCGGTCATTCGATCCTCGGCTACAAGGTCGAGCGTGACGGCAAACTGTCACCGGCCTCGATCAAGGTGAAGGTGCCGAGCCCCGCCTGCATCGTCTTCAGTGGAGCGTAACTGATGAGCAAAACCTACGGTTTCGAGACACTGTCGATCCATGCCGGCGCCGGACCCGATCCGGCGACGGGCGCGCGGGCCCTGCCGATCTACCAGACCACGGCGTACGCCTTCGACGACGCCGACCACGCCGCCGCGCTGTTCAACCTGCAGACCGTGGGCTTCATCTATTCGCGCCTGACCAACCCGACCAATGCCGCGCTCGAGACGCGGCTGGCGACACTCGAAGGCGGCCGCGGCTGCACCGTCACCGCGTCCGGCCACTCGGCGCAGGTGCTGGCCCTGTTCCCGCTGATGAAGCCGGGCGACGAGGTCGTCGCCTCCTCGCGCCTCTACGGCGGCTCGCTGCAGCAGATGAGGAACACCTATCCGAAGTTCGGCTGGAAGGCGCATATCGTCGACGCCGACACGCCGGACAACTTCAAGCGCGCCCTCACCGACACGACCAAGGCCTTCTTCATCGAGAGCCTCGCCAATCCAGGCGGCGTGATCAGCGACATCGAGGCGATCGCCAGGATCGCGGACGACGCCGGCATCCCTCTGATCGTCGACAACACCATGGCGACGCCGTGGCTGTGCAAGCCGGTCGACTACGGTGCGACCCTGATCATCCATTCGACCACCAAGTTCCTGTGCGGCACCGGCACGTCGATGGGTGGCGCGGTGGTCGATTCGGGCAAGTTCGACTGGGCGAAAGGCGGCAAGTTCCCGAGCCTTGCCGGGCCGGAGCCCGCCTACCACGGCCTCAACTTCTTCGAATCGTTCGGCGACATGGCCTACACCTTCCACAGCCACGCCGTCGGCCTGCGCGATCTCGGACCGACCCAGGCGCCAATGAACGCCTGGCTCACCATGCTCGGCATGGAGACGCTGGGCCTGCGCATGGAGCGCCACTGCGCCAACGCGCTCAAGGTCGCCGAATGGCTCGTGAAGCATCCGGCGGTGGCGTGGGTCAACTACGCCGGCCTGCCGGCGAACAAGTACAATGCGCTGGCAAAGAAATACCTGCCCAAGGGCGCGGGCTCGATCTTTACCTTCGGCGTCAAGGGCGGCTACGAGGTCGGCACCAAGGTGGTCGACAGCGTCGACCTGTTCTCCCACGTGGCCAACATCGGCGACGCCAAGAGCCTGATCATCCATCCCGCCTCGACCACGCACCGCCAGCTCAGCGACGAGCAGCGGGTCGCCGCCGGCGCCGGCCCGGACGTCATTCGCCTGTCGATTGGCATCGAAACGGTGGAGGACATCATCGCCGACTTGGAGCAAGCTTTGGCCAAAGCGACAGCCTGACGGGCACAGCAAGGGAAGAAACATGCTCAGCAAGGCGGACAACGAGTTCCTGACCCAGACCGGCAAGGACGCACCGATGGGCGACCTGCTGCGCCGCTTCTGGATGCCGGCGCTGCTCAGCGAGGAACTGCCCGAGCGCGACGGCCCGCCGAAGAAGATCAAGATCCTCGGCGAGGACCTGCTCGCGTTCCGCGACACCAACGGTCGCATCGGCATCGTCGAGCCGCACTGCCCCCACCGCGGCGCCGGCCTCTACTACGGCCGCAACGAAGAGTGCGGCATCCGCTGCGCCTTCCATGGCTGGAAGTTCGACGTCGACGGCAACTGCGTCGACCTGCCGACCTCGCCTCCGGAGTCCTCGTACAAGAACACCATCAAGCTGCACGCCTATCCGGTGCGTGAATGGGCCGACATCGTCTGGGTGTACATGGGTCCGAAGGACAAGGTCCCCGAGCTGCCGCAACTCGAGTTCGGCCTCCTGCCTGCGTCGAGCCGCTACGTCACCAAGAAGTGGCAGGACTGCAATTGGGTGCAGAGCGTCGAGGGAGCGCTCGACACCGCGCACTTCTCGTTCCTGCACGCGGTGCTCGCCAAGGACGAGGCCAAGGCGCGCGCCGCGCTGGCCAAGGCCGCGATCGCCGACCAGTCGACGCCCGACGACCGCATCCGCTGGATCCACAACGACCCGCGCCCGAAGTTCACCGTGCACGGCCACGATGCCGGCCTGTTGATCGGGGCGGCGCGCAAAACCGACGGCGTGGATCTCTACTGGCGCATCTCGCAGTTCCTGATGCCCAACCACGCCTACACACCGACTGCCTTCCCGGGCGAGATCTACTACGGCCAGTGCTGGGTGCCGGTCGATGACAAGTCGTGCTGGATCTACACCTATTGCTGGCAGCCCGACCGGCCGTTCAGCAACGCCGAGCGCGCCAAGTTCGATGGCGGTTTCAACGTGCATGCCGAGATCGACGATCACTACGTGCCGCTGCGCAATCCGGGCAACGACTACCTGATGGATCGCCAGGCCCAGAAGGACGAGAGCTTCACCGGCATCGTCGGCGTCAGCGAGCAGGACGCCGCGATCCAGGACAGCATGGGCCCGATCCAGGACCGCACGAAGGAGCATCTCGGCCCGACCGATGTGGCCATCGTCGAGTTCCGCAAGCTGCTGATGAGCTCGGCCCGCGCCCTGCAGACCGGCGCCGAACCGAAGGCTGCCGGCTCGGCGAGCCGCTACGCTGTGCGCGCCGGCGGCGCCGTCGCCAGCCCGGACAACAACCTCGACGCGGTGATGACCGCACGCTTCGGACACACGCGCGGCTATATCGGCCAGCAATATGGTCTGGGTGACTGATGCTCAGCAAGGCCGACAACGTGTTCCTGACGCGCGCCGGTAAGGATACGCCGATGGGCGCGCTGCTGCGCTGCTTCTGGATGCCGGCCCTGTTGAGCGAGGAGCTGCCCGAGCGCGACGGCCCGCCAAAGAAGATCAGGCTCCTCGGCGAGGACCTGCTCGCGTTCCGCGACAGCGACGGCCGCATTGGCATCGTCGAGCCGCACTGCCCGCATCGCGGCGCCAATCTCTACTATGGCCGCAACGAAGAATGTGGTCTGCGCTGCGCGTTTCACGGCTGGAAGTTCGACGTCGAGGGCAACTGCGTCGACCTGCCGACCTCGCCGCCCGAGTCTTCGTACAAGAACACCATCAAGCTGCACGCCTACCCGGTGCGAGAATGGGCCGACATCGTGTGGGTCTACATGGGCCCGCGCGATCACGTGCCGGGACTGCCGCAGCTCGAGCTCGGGCTGGTGCCAGCGGCGCATCGCTTCGTTTCCAAGAAGTGGCAGGACTGCAACTGGGTGCAAAGCCTCGAAGGCGCAATCGACACCGCGCACTTTTCATTCCTGCACAAGGTCCCGACCAAGGACGAGAAGGCCAAGCTCGAGATCTTCCGCACCACCTCGGCGATCGGCGCGGGCCAGGAACTGCAGGACCGCATCCGCTGGGTGATGGACGATCCGCGGCCCAAGTTCGCGATTCTCGGCCACGACACCGGACTCGCGATCGGCGCGGCGCGCAAGACCAACGGCGCCGACAAGTACTGGCGCATCTCGCAGTTCCTGATGCCCAACCACGCGCTGGTGCCGGTCGCCTTCCCCGGCGACGTCTATCACGGCCAGTGCTGGGTCCCGGTCGATGACGCGACCTGCTGGATCTACACCTACAGCTGGCTGCCCGACCGGCCATTCACCAACTCCGAGCGCGAGAAATACGCCAAAGGCCTCAGCCTGCATGCCGAGGTCGACGCCGACTACGTGCCGGTGCGCAACATCCGCAACGACTACATGCTCGACCGCGAGAAGCAGAAAACCGAGAGCTTCACCGGCATCATGGGCGTCAGCGAGCAGGACGCCGCCATCCAGGACAGCCAGGGCCCGATCCAGGACCGCACGCGCGAGCACCTCGGCCCGACCGATGTCGGCATCGTCGAGTTCCGCAAGCTCGTCATGGGGGCGGCGCGGATGCTGGGCAGCGGCGAGGTGCCCAAGGCGGCGGGCTCCGCTCCACGCTATGCTGTGCGCGCCGGCGGCTGGATTGCCGGGCCGGACAAGGATTTCGCAACGGTGATGACCGAACGGTTCGGCCATCGCCACGGTTATGTGGGCGGCGAGCACGGGCTCGCCGACTAAAGGGCTTGGGAGAACTGGCGTGACCATACAGATCTACGGACCTACCGCTTCGCGCGCCGCCCGCGCGCTCTGGATCGCACATGAGCTCGACATTCCGTTCGAGCACGTGGGCATGGAAATGAAGGACCTGAAGACGCCGGAGTATCTGAAGGTCAATCCTAACGGGAAGGTGCCGACGCTGGTCGACGGCGACTTCAAGCTGTTCGAATCGATGGCGATCAACCTCTATCTCGCCAAGCGCTTCAACAAGGACGGCTTCTGGCCGGCGAGCCCCGAAGACCAGGCGCGTTGCTACCAGTGGAGCTTCTGGGGCATGACCGAGATCGAGAAGCCGCTGCTCACCATCCTGATCGACATGTTCATGACCGCGCCCGACAAGCGCAAGCCCGATGCCGTCGCCGAGGCGCAGAAGGGACTGCCCAAGCCGTTTGCGGTCCTGAATGCCGCGCTCGAGGGCCACGAGTATCTGCTCGGCTCGAGCTTCACGATCGCCGATCTCAACCTCGCCTCGATCCTGAGCTGGTCGAAGCCGATCAAGTACGATTTCAAGCCGTACCCGAACGCCGGAGCATGGCTCGACTGCTGCCTGGCGCGGCCGTCCTACAAAGCGGCGAAGGCCACCAAGTAGGCGCTACTCGGCCGGCACTGGCTGCGGCACGGCGGCGAGCGGTTCGGCCCGCTCGTTCGGCAGCAGCAGCGCCACCGCCGTGATCACGACCGAGGTGGCGGCGAGCCCCAAAAACAACAGGTCGAGATTGCCGGTCGTCTTGCTCACCCAGGCGATCATCAGGATGGCGAGCGGGCTGGCGCCGAACGCCACCACGAACTTCGCGCCGAAGCCCAGCCCGTGATAGCGGCTGGGCGTATAGCGCGCGATCATGATGTTCTCGACCGGCCCCGCCGCAGCGCTCAGCACTGCCGAGAAGATCGCGCCCAGCAGCGCCACGTAGCCGTTGCCCACCGCAAGGCCCAGCATGGCCACGACCTGCAGGCCCGAGGCCATGACGTAGGTGTTCTTGAGCGGATAGCGGTCGATGATGCGCCGGCCGAGCGCATACTGCGCGAAGCCCGAGATCACGTAGATCATCGAGGTGGCGAGGCCGACCCACAGCACCGATGTCGCCTGGAAGCGCGTCTCGAATACCAGCGCGGCGCCGAACATCACCGACTGCCAGATCACGCCCTCCAGCGCCATGGTGACGGAGAGCACGGAGAAGACGCGCCAGAACTCGGCGCGGCCCGCCTTCACGCCAGGCGTCGCGGGCATCGGCCGGTCGCCGATGCGGCCCAGCGCGGCCTGCCAGGCAACGACCGCGCCCATCGCCAGGCAGATCACGCCCGGCACGATGAAGGCCGCGCGCCACGAGGCGAGCGTGATCAGCACGCCCGGCACCACGCCGTAGAGTGCCAGCCCCGCACTGCCCCACAGGCCGTTCACGCCCATCGCGTGGCCCTGCTCCTTGGCGGTGCGGATCACCCAGCCGATTCCGACCGCATGGTAGATCGCGCCGAACGCGCCGATGCCGCACAGGCTGATCGACAAGGCGAGCGTGTCGCCGGTCGGCACCAGGCCGCAGGCGATCGACGACAGGCCCATGCCGACGAACATCACGACCATCATCACCGGCGCGCCGAACTTGTCGGACGCCCAGCCGGCCGGCAGCGACATGATGCCCAAAAGCACGGTCGCCGGCGCATAGATCTCGAGCAGCGTCTCGACCGGCAGCTGCCATACTGCCGCCAGGGTCAGCACGATCACGGCATAGAACGCCGTCATCAGATGCATCAGCCCGTGGCCGATCGAGGAAAACAACAGGACGCGGTCGGCGGCGGTTTTCATGGCGCGTGTATAGGCGTTCGATGGATGCGCCGCCAAGGCGGCTTGCGGTATCGCTGCCATTCGCGCCACACGCGCCTTTCCTGTCGGGGCGTATGGTGGTCGGTCATTCGGGCATGCCCGCCAGCCGCAGTCCTGCCACAAGTCTTTCCATGGCTTCGTCCGAGCGGACGGGCGTGCGCTCCCCAATGTTCGATATCCGCGCTGTGCGGTCGAACTGCCGGTAAACGTCATACGCTTTTCGTGCTTCGGCAATGCGCCCGGCCAACCCGAGAGATGCCATGTAATACAGGATGGTCGGTAGGTGATGCTGCCTCAGATGCAGCGACTTCTCCGACCAAGCCAATGCATCGCCATAGCGACCAGCGAAAAAATATGTTCGTGCCAATCCCGCTTCCGCAAGGAACGCCAAGGGATCGAGTGGGTTGAGGCGCAGCGTGCGTTCGTAGTCTTCGACCATCGACATTCCGGCGCCAAGCCACATCTTCGCGTTCGCCCTCCAAGTCCAGGCGATGGCATAGTTGGGATCGAGGTCAACGCCCTGATCAAGCAGGTCCGCCCCCTCCTCAACGTGCCCGCATACGTACGCCAATGCATACCCAGCGCCCGCAAGTACCCGTGGGTCCTTCCTGCTCAGTTCCAGCGCACGGCGGGCCAGTTTCTGGGTTTCGGCCATGTCCTAGTTTCGGTCCAGGGTCCAACCATACGCCTTACGCTGCACGTAGCAGAGCGATGCCTGAGAGAGGGGCAAGGCGACTGCAGCGTCGAGTTGGGCAGCCTTGTGGAAGAGCGCGAGAGCCTCGTCGGTGGTTCACTTGATTGCCTGTATAAGCAGGCCATGCCGCGAAGGTAGTAGTCGTACGCCTGGAGATCGCCGGTAGGTTTCCGACTCGCGCGCTCGATTTCAGCATGCTCCAGCTCCGGCGCGATGGCACCGACCACACGGGTCGTCACCTGATCCTGAAGGTCAAAAAGGTCCGCAACGTCCCCCTCGAAGCGATCGGCCCAGATGTGGGACCCGGTAGTTGCATCGATCAACTGCCCGGCAATCCTCAGGCGTTTGCCCGCCCTGCGAACACTTCCCTCGAGGACATAGCGGACGCCCAACTCGCGGCCGACCTGCTTGATGTCGACAGCCTTGCCCTTGTAGGTGAAGCTCGAATTGCGGGCGATTACGAAGAGCGCTTTGGTTCGGGAAAGCGCCGTGATGATGTCCTCCACCATCCCGTCAGCGAAGTACTCCTGCTCGGGATCGCCTGACATGTTCTGGAAGGGCAGGACGGCGATTGAGGGCTTGTCGGGGAGAGGAAGTGCATCAACTGCACTTGCCGGGGGCAATGCTCGCGCCCGGTGATTCCATTCGACGCGGTACGCCTGCACCTGCCGGTCGATATTCTTCAGCGATAGCCGTCCGAGGTCCGCGAACTCCGCCTGTAGCCTTCCGGCAGCCGCTTCGTGCAGCGCGCCTGACACCACGATCCCGCCCGAAGGTGCTTCGCTCTCAAGCCTGGCGGCGACATTCACCCCGTCCCCATACAGGTCGTCGCCGTCGACAATGAGGTCCCCGAGATGGAGCCCGATCCGGAAGAGCATGCGCTGTTCCTCCGGTTGGGTGGCATTGGCTTCGTCAACGGACTGCTGGAACTCGACGGCGGCCCGGAGAGCGTCCACCGCGCTCGGCAACTCCGCCAGCGCTCCATCGCCGCTCAGCTTCACGAGACGGCCGCCGTTCCTAGAAAGCGCCGGCTCCAGCCGCCGTGCCCTATGTTCCTTCAAACGGGCAAGCGTGCCAGCCTCATCCCGGCCCATAAGGCGGGAATAGCCGACAACGTTAGCCGCCAGCACGGCGGCCAGCTTCCGCTGTTCGCGCATCCGGGTCCCCGTGCACGAAAGGCTACCGGTCGGCTATCGGTTGGGCAACGGTCTGGGATGGTGGGAGCGGTCTGTCCGAACTATCAGCACTGGCCCTCATAGCGCATCCGCCCGGTGAAGAACCCGCGAGTGCGCCGCCAAGGCGGCTTGCGGTATCACTGCCATTCGCGCTACACGCGCCTTTCCGGTCGGGGCGTAGCGCAGTCTGGTAGCGCATCAGTCTGGGGGACTGAGGGTCGTCGGTTCAAATCCGGCCGCCCCGACCAATTCTCTCCCCTGCCATAAGTCAAGCCGGGCGATGGACCAGCGGCGCGCCTTCGCCTTCATCTTCTGCACGGTGACGCTGGATATGCTGGCCGCCGGGCTGATGATCCCGGTTCGGCCTGGGCTTCGTGATCGGTCCGGCGCTCGGCGGCCTGCTCGCCGGCATCGACATACGGCTGCCCTTCTGGGCCTCAGCCGCCGCCGCGCTTGCGAACGCCGCCTTCGGCTGGTTCGTGCGGCCGGAATCCCTGCCGCCGGAGCGGCGCATGGCCTTCGACTGGAAGCGGGCCAATCCGGTCGGCGCCCTTCGCCTGCTCGCCACGCATCGCGAGCTGTCCGGGCTCGCGGTCAGCAATTTCTTCAGCCAGCTTGCTCATCAGGTGCTGCCGGCCGTCACCGTGCTCTATGCCAGCTATCGCTACGGCTGGGGCGAGCTCAATGTCGGCCTGATGCTGGCCTTCGTCAGCGTCTGCTCAGCAATCGTGCAGGGCCTGCTGGTCGGCCCCGTCGTGGCGCGGATCGGCGAACGGCGGGCCGTTATGGTCGGCCTGCTGTTCGGCGCGGCGGTGATGGCCCTTTACGGGCTCGCTCCGACCGGCCTGCTGTTCCTGGCGGGCGTGCCGGTGATGTCGCTCTGGGGACTGGCAAGCCCCGCGATGCAGGCGCTGATGAGCCGGTGGATCAGCCGTCCGAGCAGGGCCAGCTGCAGGGCGCCAACTCGTCGATCGCCAGCGTCGACGCGTTGATCGGACCGGCCGTCTTCACCGCCGCGTTCTCCGCGTTCCTGAGCCCCCTGCCGGGCGCTGCGTTTGATCTTGCGGCGCTGATCCTGCTGGCCGCCCTCGCCGTCGCCCTGTGGGCTACGCGGACGCCAGCCGGCGTCCGGCTTCCGTGAGCTTGCAGACCAGCCAGTCGGGCTTCAGTGGATTGTTGAACCATGGCTCGGCCCAGCCGCGGTCGAGACAGACCTGCACCACCCCGGGCGCGATTGCCTGGCCGTCGAGATCGAACAGCGGCAGCTTGCCCCCCGCCTGGGTGAGCCCGCGCCGCAGGTAGAACAGCTCCGGCAGCGACGGCTCGACCTCGCAGACATCATTGTCGTTCAGCGCGCATAGCGCGACGTCAGGCGCAACGGCCTTTTCCTGATCAGCAAGCACGGCGCGTCCCCCTTGACGATGCCTAGTTGCAATACCCCTCAAGGGCAGGATACGCCGATTTGCCAAAAACCCAATAAAAATCAGGTGGTTATCGGATTGTTCTCCGATAACCACCTGATCTGGTGTCGCGCCAAGTCGCGGACTCCCACTCGTTGAGCAGGAGGAATTTTGTCGTTGTCTAGTTTTGCTGCTTCAGAGTCGAGCGCAACTGGGTCAGCGCCTGCTCGAGATCTTCGAGCACGGTTTCGATCTCGCGCCGCTTGTGCAGGTCGAGCATCGCCGCGCGCGGCGTGTTAGTCGCCGGCTGCGGGCCAGAGCGCGGCATCGGCCGCTGGCCGGCAGTCATCGCCTCGGCACGCGCCGACACGATGCGCAGGCTCTCCAGCGCGCTCTCAGCCACGGTGTCGAGGCGCTGCGACGGCAGGCGGCCCCGGCCTTCCTTCAGGAGGCGCTGCACGCCCTTGATGGTGTAGCCGTCTTCGTAGAGCAGCGAGCGGATGCGGCGCAGGAGGTCGATGTCCTCCGGCCGATAGTAACGCCGGCCACCACCGCGCTTGAGCGGGCGAACCTGGCTGAATTTGCTTTCCCAGAAGCGCAGCACGTGCTGCGGGACGTCCAGTTCCGCCGCCACCTCGCTGATGGTGCGGAAGGCCTGGGCTGATTTCTCGACACGCCGTTCAACGGCTTGAGCTGCTACCGCCATATCCTAATCCCCCCACATCACCCCGACGACCCCTTGCCAGATTCGGCCGGCGCCCCGTTGATCAAAGACTTCAGGACGTTCGACGCACGGAAGACAAGGACGCGTCGGGGCAGGATTGGCACTTCCTGTCCCGTCTTTGGATTTCGGCCGATACGCTGTCCCTTGTCGCGGACGGTAAAGCTCCCGAAAGACGAGATCTTTACGGATTCTCCACGCGCCAAAGCCTCGACGACTTCGGCTAGAATCGTCTCCACAAGGTCGCTGGACTCGTTGCGAGACAGGCCCACTTCCTGGAACACCGACTCACTGAGATCAGCGCGCGTAATTGTCCGGCCTTCCATCCGGCAACCCTTCCTTCCCCCTACAACTTGATTACTCCCCGTTGGGAAAGCGGTCAATATCAGGGGGATAGCGGACTTCCCTAAATTTTGTATCAGGAAGGCTGTGCTACCAGCGGACGAGTGAGGCGCCCCAGGCCAGTCCGCCGCCGATTCCCTCTAAAAGGAGCAGGTCTCCGCGCTTGATCCGGCCGTCGCTGACTGCGGTTTCCAGGGCCAGCGGGATCGACGCGGCGGAGGTATTGGCGTGCTTATCCACAGTCACCACGACCCGCTCCGGCGGCAGGCCGAGCTTCCTGCCGGTGCCATCGATGATGCGCTTGTTGGCCTGATGCGGCACCAGCCAGTCGATGTCCTTGGCAGTGAGGCCCGCCTTCTCCAGCACCTCGCCGACCACGGCCGCCATGTTGACGACGGCATGCTTGAAGACCTCTTTGCCTTCCATGCGCAGCAGGCCAGTGGTGCGGGTCGAAGACGGACCGCCATCGACGTAGAGGATGTCGTGCTGACGGCCGTCGGAATGCAATGCATGGGCGAGCACGCCGCGATTGTGCGACGTCCCCTCCTTCTGCTCGGCCTTGAGCACGACCGCGCCGGCGCCGTCACCGAACAGCACGCAGGTGCCGCGGTCGTTCCAGTCGAGGATGCGCGAGAAGGTCTCGGCGCCGATCACCAGCGCGTTCGAGGCGATCCCGTTCTTGATCATGCTGTCGGCGACTGACAGCGCATAGATGAAGCCCGCGCACACGGCTTGCACATCGAACGCCGAGCCGCTCGTCATGCCGAGCGCCGCCTGCACGCGGGTTGCGGTCGCGGGGAACGTCTCGTCGGGCGTGGCCGTGGCGAGCACGATCAGGTCGAGGTCGCCCGCCTTCAGTCCGGCACGGTCGAGCGCGCGCTGCGCGGCCTTGGTCGCGAGGTGGGAGGTGAATTCGCCGTCGGCTGCGATGTGGCGCTGGCGGATGCCGGTGCGCTGCTGTATCCACTCGTCCGAGGTATCCATCTGCTTGGCCAGATCGGCGTTGGTGACGATTCTCTCGGGCAGATAGGCGCCACACCCCTGAATGACCGAGCGGATCACGCAGTCCCTCCGCTTGCCTGCAGCGCCTCTTCGGGCGAGTCAGGCGTCGAAGTGACCTGGCGCAGCTTGGCCAGGGCCTCGACAAGCTTGCTCTTGTATTCGTGGCGCACGAGGTCGCGCGCCACGCCGATGGCGTAGGCAAAGCCGAGCTGATCGGCGCCGCCATGGCTCTTCACGCAGACACCGTCCAACCCCAGGAAGACGCCGCCGTTATAGCGCCGCGGATCGACGCGCTTGCGCAGCTTCTTCCACGCCCCGGCGGCGAACAGGTAGCCGATCTTGGCGAAGGTAGAGGTCCGGAAGGCATCGTTCACGAACCGGAAGGTGAGCTTGGCCGTGCCCTCGATCGCCTTCAGCGCGACGTTGCCGGTGAAGCCGTCGGTCACCACCACGTCGACCACGCCGGCGCCGATATCGTTGCCCTCGATGAAGCCGTGGAAGTTGACCGGCGCACCGTCGCGGCGCAGCCAGGCCGCGGCCTGGCGCAACTCCTCGTGGCCCTTCAGCTCCTCGGAGCCAACATTCAGCAGACCGACCTTGGGCGCGTCGAGGCCGAGCAGCACCTGGGCGAACACGCTGCCCATCACCGCGAACTCGGCGAGGTTCTCGGCATCGCATTCGAGGTTGGCACCGAGGTCGAGCATCGCCGTCTCGCCGCGTGCGGTCGGCATGAACGAGGCCAGCGCCGGCCGGTGCGCGCCGTCCAGCATGCGCATCGTGAACATCGAGATCGCGAGCAGCGCGCCGGTGTTGCCGGCCGAGACGACCGTATCGGCGCGGCCCTCGGCGGCAGCCTGGCAGGCCAGCCACATGCTCGACTGACGGCGGCGGCGCAGGGCGAAGGACGGCTTGTCGTCGGCGGTGACGGCGTCAGCCGCCGGCACGATCTCGACCGCCGCCGCGAGGCCCTTGCGCTTGTCGACCAGCGTCTTCAGGCGCGTCGGATCGCCGAACAGCAGGTAGGTCGTGTCGGGATAGCGCTCGCGGGCGATGTCGGCGCCGTTCACGATGACGTCCGGCGCGTGATCGCCGCCCATCCCGTCGAGCGCCAGGACGACCTTACCCACCTTCATCGATCAACCGGTCCCACTCGCAGCCAGCGCATTGCCGGCGTTGCTGGCGACTACTTCTCGGCCGATGCGTCAGCCAGCACCGGCATGTCCTCGCGATAGTAGCCGCAGTGCGAGCACACCATGTGCGGGCGCTTCAGCTCACCGCAGTTCTTGCACTCGATATGGGCCATCGCCGGAATGCTGTGATGGGACCGGCGCATGTTGCGGCGCGACTTCGAAACCTTCTTCTTGGGAACAGCCATGACGATCTCCAACGGGGCGGCAACGCCTGTCCCCAAAATAGCTAGGCCGCGCTTTCTCGGCGCGGCGGCCGACTTCTCTAGCCAAAACGTTACACCGCCGCAACAATTTACCGGCCGCGGCGCGGCTTGTCGCGCAAGGCTGCCAGTCCGGCGAAGGGATGCCGACGCTGCTCCGGGCGGCCATGCCGGCCCTCCTTGCGCGGCTTGGGCAGGACATCCTCCAGCTTGACGCCCTGCTTGCGCGGATAGGGATCCGCGGCGAGCGACAGCTGCTCTGCGACGATTTCGCCGACATCGAGTTCATTCCCCGCCAGCGGCTCGGGCGAGTCGGTATGCGCGCCCACCAGCGCCTCACCGCTCTCCGGGTCGCGTTCCTCCGCCAGGTCCTGCTTGAAGACGATGCGGAAGGCCTCGTCGAGGTCCTGGGGAACCGGATCCAGTGTCAGGATGCACGCCTGAATGATCCGGCCACGCAACCGGCCCTCGACCACCACCTGCCCGCCTGGCCGGCGATCGACCGTCACGCGGGCCGAAAGGGCCGGCAGGCCGAGGAATCCGAAGCGCTTGGCCAGGGCCGCCCGCTCGCTGTCGCTGGCCGAGATCTCCAGGGCCGTGCCATTCGGCCCCATGCGATCGAGGTCGACGATACGCTCTATCTCTGATTTTTGTTCTGATTTAATAGGTTGGGGCATTTTCCTAATCTACTTTATCAAGTCCATACGAGCGATTCCGGCCAACCGATCAACCTCGACGCGGACGTACGCCTCCAGTTGCAGGACCGGCTCGGCGCCTGCAGGCGGCCTACCGCCGTACGCGTTGCGGCGCAAGACCTCGCCGAGCGCCGGCTGGCCCCCTTCCAGCGCCTCGCGATAGGCCAGGGCGCGGCCGTGGAAGCCCTCGGCCATGATCTTGATGCGCCGCCCGACGCCCAGATCCTGGACGCCGATCTCGCGCAGGGTGAGATCGAGATGGCGGAACATCGCATCGAAGTACGCCTGTGCCAGTACCTCACCGTCGGGCTCCCGCCGCAACCGATCGATCATCAGCGCCGCATGCAGGGCGAGCGCATCGAATCGGCCATCGAGCGTGTCGGGAATGCCGCACGCCTCGAACAGTTCGGGCGCACGGGCGCGCTCGGCCGTGCGGACATACAGGGCGGTAGCGAATTCCTCAGCGGGCGGACGACGGCGACGAAACACGATCACTCCCTTTGGCAGCACCTTCGTAGCATCGGATGATTGACCCCCGAACGACGCCACGACATGTTGGGCGCCCTCTCTCTATCGGATTGAAGAAACCGTCCATGCGTCGCACCGCCCCGCTTCTCCTCGTTGGCGCCCTCGTGCCTTTCCTCGCCTCCTGCGAGACGATCGTCGACCAACGCGGCTTCGCCCCGACGCCAGGATCGGTCGAGAAGCTCGAAGTCGGTACCCAGAGCCGCGAGGACGTGGTCCGCCTGATCGGCTCGCCGTCGTCCGTCGCCACCTTCAATCCGAACGTCTGGTATTACATCAGCCAGAAGCAGGAAACCTGGGCTTTCATGAAGCCGGTGATGCTCGAGCAGAACGTGATGCAGCTCAACTTCAACGACTCCGGCCGCCTGCAGTCGATGAAGAAGTACGACTTGAGCGACGCGCGCGACATCGACATGGTCTCGCGCATCACGCCGACCGCCGGCAAGGAGCTGACGGTGCTCGAGCAGATCATGGGCAACGTCGGCCGCTTCAGCGGTCCTCGCCAGCAGGAGAACCCGGGCGCGCCGGTTCCCGGCGCCGGCATCTAGCCCGAAGTTGCTTTTCGTCGAAGCGACGTTGGCCGGAGTCCACAAGAGTCCACTCGGATGTGGACCGGTTGGATGCCGATGGCACAAGGGTTTCGGGCCAGGAGTCCACGAATCCACCGACTTTGTCCCCCTGAAAAAACATCCCTGTTCAGGGGGCGCGGCCTGAATTGCCGATGCATCGGCATTTCAGGCCCAGGAGCGACAGCAGGCGCAGCACGATCATCATCATGCGCGCAACACTGCACGATCACGCGCCGAACACCTATTATGGGCAATGGCCGGGGAAAAGGCGCTGTCTCAGGGGCTCGAATCGCAGGCCATTGCCCACAATGAGCTCGCTGGGAGCGCCGGATTCGTGACCTTTGACGTTCCGGAGCGAGATTTCCCAGGGAATCGCTCGCCGCCCCGGTGGAAATTTCTGTGTCGACCAAAAAGAAAAATCTGCGCGCCTGGCGAAGGGGCGCGCTCCCGGCGACGACCACGCGCTCACCGTACCGCACCCATCAAAAGAATAGCCCCGGCCTTGCGGCCGGGGCTTTCGTTTTGGATTGGATCCGCCGCGATCAGCCGTGCGCGAGCACGGCCAGCAGCAGCAGGGCCACGATGTTGGTGATCTTGATCATCGGGTTCACGGCCGGGCCCGACGTGTCCTTGTAGGGGTCGCCGACCGTGTCGCCGGTCACCGCAGCCTTGTGGGCATCCGAGCCCTTGCCGCCGAAGTGGCCTTCCTCGATGTACTTCTTGGCGTTGTCCCACGCGCCGCCGCCCGCCGTCATCGAGATGGCGACGAAGATGCCGGTGACGATCACGCCCAGCAGCATGGCGCCGACCGCGGCGAAGGCATCCGCCTTGCCGGCGATCGCCGCGATGACGAAGTACAGCACGATCGGCGACAGCACCGGCAGCAGCGACGGGATCATCATCTCCTTGATCGCGGCCTTGGTGAGCATGTCGACGGCGCGGCCGTAATCCGGACGATCCGTGCCCTGCATGATGCCGGGCTTCTCGCGGAACTGACGGCGGACCTCTTCGACCACCGCCTGCGCGGCGCGGCCGACGGCCAGCATCGACATGCCGCCGAACAGGTACGGCAGACCGCCGCCGATCAGCAGGCCGACCACGACGTAGGGGTTCTCCAACGAGAAGCTGACGGCCTTGATGCCGAGCTTGCCCTGGCCGATGAAGTACGTGAGGTCCGAGGTGTAGGCCGCGAACAGCACCAGAGCACCGAGACCCGCCGAAGCGATGGCGTAGCCCTTGGTGACCGCCTTGGTGGTGTTGCCGACCGCGTCGAGTGCGTCGGTGTTCTTACGCACTTCCTTCGGCAGACCCGCCATTTCGGCGATGCCGCCGGCGTTGTCGGTGACCGGGCCGTAGGCGTCGAGCGCCACGACCATGCCCGCGAGCGCCAGCATGGCGGTCGTGGCAATGGCGATGCCGAACAGGCCGGCCAGCACGTAGCAGATCACGATGCCGGCGCAGATCAGCAGTGCCGGCATGGCGGTCGCTTCCATCGACATCGCGAGGCCCGCGATGACATTGGTGCCGTGGCCGGTTTGAGAGGCCGCGGCAACTGCCTTGACCGGACGATAGTCGGTGCCGGTGTAGTATTCGGTGATCCAGACGATCAGGCCGGTGATGGCGAGGCCGACCAGCGAGCACCAGAACAACGACATGCCGGTGAAGCTGCGCTCGCCGACCTTGAGCACCGTGTCCATGCCGACGACGTGGCTGGTGACCAGCCAGATTGCCGGGATCGACAGCACGGCGGCCGCGATCACGCCCTTGTACATCGCCCACATGATGCCGCCGTCCTGGCCGAGCTTCACGAAATAGGTGCCGATGATCGAAGTGATGATGCAGACGCCGCCGATCGCCAGCGGAAAGGTCATCAGCTTGGAGACCAGGTCCGCGTTGCCGGCGAAGAAGATCGAGGAGAGCACCATGGTGGCGACCATGGTCACCGCGTAGGTCTCGAACAGGTCGGCCGCCATGCCGGCGCAGTCGCCGACATTGTCGCCGACATTGTCGGCGATGGTGGCCGGGTTACGCGGGTCATCCTCCGGGATGCCGGCTTCGACCTTGCCGACCATGTCGCCGCCGACGTCCGCGCCCTTGGTGAAGATGCCGCCGCCGAGACGGGCGAAGATCGAGATCAGCGAGGCGCCGAAGCTGAGGCCGATCAGCGATTCCACGATGATGCGGCTTTGGGCCGGGTCTTCGAG
>DASXQC010000349.1:0-4620 GCA_036493235.1 Reyranella sp. | reverse complement strand
CCAGCGCGCCACGTCCGGCCGGCGATTGAAGAAGAGAAGGAAAGCCATGCTGAGCGAGAAGACCAGCAGGCCGTAAGCGACGAAGACCGCGAGCTGCACGGCCGCCGGCTGCTCGAAGAGACATTCGAGCGCCGTCTCTATGCCTTTCATGCAAAAACCCTGCTTGATTCTAGGTGGAACGGAGCTCCAGCGGCGGCCGGGCGACCGCGGCATCGAGAATCGACTCGGCGGACCCTTCGCCGTCGACGGTGGCCTCGAGATCCTTCAGCCGGCCGTTGGTGAGGTCGTAGATCCAGGCGTGCACCGTGACCTCCTGGCCGCGCCGCCAGGCCTGCAGCAGGATCGGGTTGCGGCAGACGTTGCGTACCTGCTCGATGACGTTGAGCTCGCACAACGCATCGATGCGGTGGCTGCGGTCGGGCAGCGCATCGAGCTGCGCCTTGTGCTTGCGGCTCAGCTCGCCGACGCCGTACAGCCAGTTGTTGAGCAGCCCGAGCTCGTTCTGCTTGAGCGCCGTCTTGACGCCGCCGCAGCCATAGTGGCCGCACACCACGATGTGGCGCACGCGCAGCCACTCGACGGCGTACTGGAGAACGGAAAGGCCGTTGAAATCCACCATCTGCATCTGGTTGGCGATGTTGCGATGGAAGAACACCTCGCCCGGCAGCACGCCGATGCTCTCGTTGCCCGGCACCCGGCTGTCCGAACAGCCGATCCACAGCACGCGGGGCGTCTGCTGCTTGGCCAACCGGTCGAAGAATCCGGGATTCTCCTGATTGACCTTGTCCGCCCATGCGCGGTTGCTTTCCATCATCCGGCCGAGGATGTCGTCGTCCTGGTCTGCCATGGTTCTCCCAATAGCACGAAGTGCCGACGTCGTTGCGAGCCCTTTGTATCAGGCGTCGAGGATGCGACGGCCGCTTTGCGAATCGAACAGGTGCAGCCGCGTCGCGCCGATCGAGAAGCGGCGCAGTTCGCCCGGCTGGGCGGTGACGTGGCCGCCCTGGCGGACCGTCACCAGCTCGCGCGCGTCGCCGAAGCGGCCGTGCAGCAGGGTATCGGCGCCGAGCGGCTCGGCCAGCTCGATGGAGAATTCGAGCGGCCCGTCGCTCGACGGCAGCAGATGCTCCGGCCGCAGGCCGAGCGCCACCGGCGTGCCGGGCGCGGCCGAGGTCGTCACGGCGAGCGGCAGGCTCACGGCGTTGGAGCCCGTCGCCACGAGATCGACCGACTTGCCGTCGGAGCCCACCTTGGCGGCAAGGAAGTTCATCGCCGGGGAGCCGATGAAGCCCGCAACGAACACCGAGGCCGGCTTGTCGTAGACGTCCATCGGCGTGCCGATCTGCTCGGCGACCCCGGCGTTCATCACGATCAGCCGGTCGGCCAAGGTCATCGCCTCGACCTGGTCGTGGGTGACGTAGATCGAGGTGACACCGAGCTCGCGCTGCAGCCGCTTGATCTCGAGCCGCATCTGCACGCGCAGCTTGGCGTCGAGGTTGGAGAGCGGCTCGTCGAACAGGAACACCGCAGGCTCGCGCACGATGGCGCGGCCCATCGCGACGCGCTGGCGCTGGCCGCCCGAGAGCTGGCGCGGCAGGCGATCGAGCAGCTTCTCGAGCTCGAGGATCCTCGCCGCCTTGCGCACCCGGGCGTCGATGTCATCCCTCGGCAGGCGGCGGATCTTGAGGCCGTAGGCCATGTTCTTGTACACGCTCATGTGCGGGTAGAGCGCGTAGTTCTGGAACACCATGGCGATGTCGCGGTCCTTGGGCTCCAGCTCGTTCACCACCCGATCGCCGATCGCGACCTGGCCGCCGGTGATGCGCTCGAGCCCTGCCACCATGCGCAGCAAGGTGGACTTGCCGCAGCCCGAGGGCCCGACGATGACGATGAACTCGCCATCGTTGATCTCCATGTCGATGCCGTGGATCACAGCGACCTTGTTGTCGTAGGTCTTCTTGACCCCGCGCAGGTGGACTTGCGCCATGGCCTATTTCTCCGTCTCGACGAGACCGCGCACGAACAGGCGCTGCATGAACATCACGACCAGCACCGGCGGCAGCATGGCGAGCATCGCCTGCGCCATGATCAGGTTCCACGCTGGCACCGTGTCGACCACGGTGGCCTGGCGCGAGACCGTCATGACGACGGTGTAGAAGCTTTCCTTGTTGGTGATCAGCAGCGGCCAGAGATACTGGTTCCAGCCGTAGATGAACTGGATCACGAACAGCGCCGCGATCGAGGTGCGGCTCATCGGCAGCAGGATGTCGACGAAGAAGCGCATCGGCGAGGCGCCGTCGACCCGCGCCGCCTCGGCGAGCTCGTCAGGCACGCTCATGAAGAACTGGCGGAACAGGAAGGTGGCGGTCGCAGAGGCGATCAGCGGGATGATCAGGCCGGCATAGGAATTGACCATGCCGAGGTTCGCCACCACGCCGAAGGTCGGCACGATGCGCACCTCGACCGGCAGCATCAGGGTGACGAAGATCGCCCAGAAGCAGGCATTGCGGAACGGAAAGCGGAAATAGACGATCGCGAAGGCGGCGATGATCGAGATCAGCAGCTTGCCGACCACGATGCCGAGCGCCATCACCATGCTGTTGAACAGCGTGGTGGCGAACGGCACGCTGCCCGTCCGGTAGCCGTTCAGGATCACTTCCTTGTAGTTCTCGAACAGGTGCGTGCCAGGCCAGATCGGCACCGGCGCGCGTAGCATGGTCGCCTGGTCGTGGGTCGAGGCGACGAAGGTCATCCAGATCGGGAAGGCGATGATCACCACGCCGATCAGCACGACGATGTGGCTGAGCCAGGTCAGGAAGGGTCGGTTCTCTACCATGTGAGCGTGGTCATCTAGTAGTGCACCCGCCGCTCGATGAAGCGGAACTGCACGACGGTCAGCAGGATGACGACCAGCATCAGGATGACCGACTGCGCCGAGGAGCCGCCGAGATCCTGGCCGCGGAAGCCGTCGTTGTAGACCTTGTAGACCAGGATGTTGGTCGCCTGGCCCGGCCCGCCCTGAGTGAGCGAGCTCACCACGCCGAAGGTGCCGAAGAAGGCGTAGATGATGTTGACCACCAGCAGGAAGAAGCCGGTCGGCGAGAGCAGCGGGAACATGATGTCCCAGAAGCGCCGGCCCGGCCCCGCGCCGTCGATCGCCGCCGCCTCGATCAGCGACTTGGGAATCGACTGCAGGCCGGCGAGGAAGAACAGGAAGTTGTAGCTCACCTGGTTCCAGACGGCGGCAATGATGATCAGCGCCAGCGCCTGGTTGGCGTTACTCACGTAATTGAAGTCGTAGCCGATCGCCTTCAGCGACCACGACACGACGCCGACCGAGGGATTGAACAGGAAGCCGAACAGCACACCGGCGACGGCCGGCGCCACGGCATAGGGCCAGACCAGGATGGTCTTGTAGAACGAGGAGCCGCGGATGATGCGGTCGGCCATCACCGCCAGCAGCAGCGACAGGCCAAGGCCGAGCGTGGCGACCAGCGCGCTGAACACGAGCGTGACGCGCGCCGAATCGAAATAGGCCGGGTCCTTGAACAGGGCGATGAAGTTCTCGAACCAGACGAACTTCGAATTGCCGCCGAACGCGTCCTCGATCAGCAGCGATTGCCACACCGCCTGGCCCGACGGCCAGAAGAAGAAGACCAGCGTGATGATCATCTGCGGGGCTACCAGCGCGTACGGCAGCCACCGCTCGTTGAAGGTGACGCGCTTTTCCATTCGGTTGCTCTCCCCCTCCCAACCTCCCCCGTCAGACGGGGGAGGAGGAAGAATTCATGCACCTCCCCCGTCCGACGGGGGAGGCAGGGAGAGGGAAGGCTTCCACGTGATGTTTACTTGTTCGCCGCTTCGAACTTGCGCAGCTGCTCGTTGCCGCGCTTCACCGCCTCGTCGAGCGCGGTCTTGGCGTCCTTCTGGCCTGACCACACGGCCTCGAGCTCGCTGTCCTCGATGTCGCGGATCTGGATGAAGTTGCCGAGCCGCAGACCCTTGCTGTTCGCGGTCGGCGGGTTGAGCGTCAGCTCCTTGACCGCGACGTCACGGCCCGGGTTCTTCTTGTAGAAGCCCGACTCCTCGGTGAGCTTGGCGGCAGCGTAGGTGATCGGCACGTAGCCGGTATCCTGGTGCCACTTGGCGGCGACCGCGGGGCTCGAGACGAAGCTCAGGAACTTCGCGACGCCCTTGTATTCGGCCTTCGGCCGGCCCGTCAGCGTCCACAGCGTGGCGCCGCCGATGATCGAGTTCTGCGGCTTGGCGCGGACCGACGGATCGATCGGCATCATGGCGATGCCGACATTCTCCGGCTTCAGCGTCTTCAGGAGCTGCGAGGCGGTGCCCGACGAGGCGAGCTCCATGCCGCAGTCACCGGCGTTCATCATCGTCGTCGGCTTGCCCTCGCGGCCGCCGTAGACGAAGCGCTTGTCCTTGGTCCACTCCTGCAGCATCGAGATCAGCTTGATGCGCGGGGCGTCGTTGAACTTCAGCTCGGTGTCGAGGCCGCCGAAGCCGTTCTCCTTGGTGGCGAACGGCAGGTCGTGCCAGGCGCCGAAGTTCTCGAGCAGGATCCAGGTCTGCCACTCCGAGGTCAGGCCGCACTTGGCGCCCGAG
>DASXQC010000348.1:0-3829 GCA_036493235.1 Reyranella sp. | reverse complement strand
GTGCTGGGCAAGAGCATCGCCGGCCGGCCGGTGAAGCTCGAAGGCAACGACCGACATCCCGCGACGGGCGGCGCCACCGATCTCTTCATGCAGGCGGCGCTGCTCGGTCTTTACGATCCGGAGCGCTCGCAGGTGCCGTTGCATCTCGGTCAGCCCGCGACGTGGGAGGCGTTCGACACCGATATCTTCCGGCGCACTGCCGAGATCGACCGCGCGCAAGGGCAGGGCTTTCGCCTGCTGACCGGCGCGGTGAGCTCGCCGACCCTCTTGCGCCAGATGGGTGACCTGCAGAAGCGCTGGCCAAAGATGCGCTGGCATGTGTCGGAGCCGATCAATGAGGATGCGCGGCTCGAGGCGACCAACCGCGTCTTCGGCCGGCCTCTGCAGATGCTGCCGGATTTTTCCGCGACCGCCACCGTCGTCAGCCTCGATGATGATTTCCTGGGGCCCGGCTCGCGCCAGGCGATGCAGGCGCGCGCCTGGTCGAAGCGGCAGCCGCGGCTGTTCGTGGCCGAGGCGACGCCGTCGGCGACCGGAACGCGGGCGCGGGACCGGCTGATCGTCCCGTCGGCGCGCGTGCAGCTGCTCGCGCAGGCGATCGCGCAGGGCCTGGGCGTGAGCAACGTGGCGGCGCCCGACCTCGCACCACCCGACAAGAAGTGGGTCGACGAGGCGGTCGCCGCACTCGGCGTCGGTGGTCTCGTGACCGTCGGTGCGTCCTACGATGAAGCGCTGCACGCCCTCGTGCTGCTGATCAACGAGCGGCTCGGCGCGTTCGGCAAGGCGCTACGCTTCACCGATCCGATCCTCGCCGAGCCACCCGACGGCAAGGAGTCGCTCGGAGTGCTGGTCGACGACATGAAGGCCGGCCGCGTGACGACGCTGCTGGTCCTCGAGGCCGAGCCTCTGCAGGCGACACCGGCGGCCTTGGACTTCCGCTCCGCGCTGGAGAAGGTGGTGTTCAGTGTCCATGCCGGGCTGTACGCCGATGCGACGGCCAACGCCTGTCATTGGCACGTGCCGGTGCAGCACGAGCTGGAGAGCTGGACGGACGGCCGTGCGCCTGACGGGACAGCGGCGATCGTGCAGCCGCTCATCCGGCCGTTCCTGAACGCGCGCTCGCCGCATGTCGTGCTCGATCGCTGGATCAGCGGCACCGCGTCGGACCACGATCTCGTGCGGGCGAGCTGGAAGACGGGCTGGCAGGAGGCGCTGCTCGCGGGGTTCGTCGCCGACAGCGCACCGCCAGCGGTGACGCCAACAGTGACCGACCGCACGGTGTCATTGCCTGCGCTTTCTTCGTCCGACGGGTTCGCACTTGAGGTAAGGCCGGACGCGACGCAGTGGGACGGCCGCTACGCCCACAATACCTGGCTGCAGGAAACGCCCAAGCCGCTGATCCAGGCGACGTGGGCTAACGTCATCCTGGTGAGCCCGGCCCTGGCGAAGGAGCGCAGCCTCTCGAACGGCGACGAGTTGCGGCTGTGGTTCGGCGACCGCGAAATGTTGGGCGCCGCCTGGATCATGCCGGGCCAGGAGCCGCACACCCTCGCCATCGGCTTGCCCGACTCCTTTGCCTTCCTCGACTCCTGGCGGCTCGCGGGCGTGCTGCTGGAGAAGACCGGAAAGAGTCGGGTGATCGCCTCGACGCAGCCGATCCAGGACATGGGCGAGTTCGACTACGTGCGCACCGTCGAATCGGGCGAAGAGGCTGCGGCGCAGCACAAGGACGACGTGAGCTTTTATCCGCAGCGCAAGTGGGACAGCCCGTCGTGGGGCATGGCGATCGATCTCGACCGCTGCATCGGCTGCAACGCCTGCTCGGTCGCCTGTGTGGCCGAGAACAACGTGCCGACGGTCGGCGCGGAGCTGGTGGCGCAGGGCCGGCAGATGCACTGGATTCGCATCGACCACTACACCGAGGGCGAGGCGGACTCGCCGCGCCATCACTTCCAGCCGGTGCCCTGCATGCATTGCGAGCAGGCGCCTTGCGAGATGGGCTGCCCGGTCAACGCCACGGTGCACAGTCCCGACGGGCTGAACCTGCAGGTCTACAATCGCTGTGTCGGCACGCGTACCTGCTCGGCCTACTGCCCCTACAAGGTTCGGCGCTTCAACTGGTTCGAATACACCGGCTACGATCCCGATTCGATCCAGGCCATGCGCAATCCCGACGTCACGGTGCGCAGCCGCGGCGTGATGGAGAAGTGCACCTACTGCATCCAGCGCATCTCGGGGGCCCGCATCGCCGCCAAGATCGCGGGCCGGCCGCTTCACGACGGCGACGTCGTCACCGCCTGCCAACAGGCCTGCCCAACGCAGGCGATCGTGTTCGGCGACATCACCGATCCCAACAGCGCGGTCAGCAAGCGCAAGGCCAGTCCGCGCAACTACAGCCTGATCGAGGAGGCCAACACGCGGCCGCGCACCACCTATCTCGCGCGGGTGCGCAAATGAGCGACATCGCCCCCAGCGCCCGCGACTTCCGCACGGTGACGCGCGAGATCGTCGACATCTCGCTCCACTACCCCGATAAGCGCGCCTGGTGGCTGTGCTTCATCCCAGCGCTGCTCCTGCTGCTGAGTTTCGTCGTCTCGGTGACGGTGCTGTTCTCGTACGGCGTCGGCGTATGGGGCAACAACATTCCGGTCGGCTGGGGACTGGCGATCTCCAACTACATCTTCTTCCTCGGCATCGGCCATGCCGGCACCCTGATCTCGGCGCTGCTGCTCCTGCTCGCCCAGCACTGGCGCAACTCGCTCAACCGCTTCGCCGAGGCGATGACGCTGTTCGCGGTGCTCTGCGGCGCGCTCTATCCGCTCGCGCATCTCGGCCGGCCGTGGCTGTTCTACTGGATGGCGCCATACCCCAACACCATGACGGTGTGGCCGCAGTTCAAGAGCCCGCTGACCTGGGACTTCTTCGCCGTCCTCACCTATCTCATCGTGTCCATCCTGTTCTGGTACATCGGCATCGTTCCCGATCTCGCCTCGGCGCGGGATCGCGCGACGCGGCGGCGCTACCAGGTGTTCTACGGCCTGTTCGCGCTCGGCTGGCGCGGATCGGCGCGGCACTGGGCGCGCTGGCGGCAGTCCTACCGGCTGACCGCGGCGATCGCGGTGCCGCTGGTCGTGTCGGTGCATTCGGAGATCTCGATGCTGTTCGCGGCCGGGCCGATCGCCGGCTGGAACTCGACGGTCTTCCCACCGTACTTCGTGGCCGGCGCGGCCTTCTCGGGCTTCGCCGTCGTGTCGATGATCGCCGTCGTGCTGCGCCACGCGCTCGGCCTGCGCAATCTCGTCACGCCACGCCATCTCGACCTGCTGGCCAAGCTGACTCTGCTGTGCGGCCTGATGACCGCCTACGGCTACTGGTCGGAGGTGTTCGACACCCTCTACGGCAGCGACTTGCAGGAGCTCGAGACGATGCGCGACCGGCTCGTCGGCGCCTATGCGTGGAGCTACTGGGGCGCGGTTTTCCTCAACTTCGTGCCGCTGCAGCTCTTGTGGTGGCACCGCGTGCGCATCAACCCCGTGCTGCTGTTCCTGATCGGCCTGTCGGCCGTGATCGGCATGTGGATGGAGCGCTACATGCTGCTGGTCACCACGCTCTATCGCGACTGGCTCGTGTCGTCGTGGCAGCGCTATCACCCGTCCTTCTGGGACTGGTCACTATTCGCCGGCATGCTTGGCGTATTTTTCACCCTGTTCCTGCTGTTCGTTCGCTTCCTGCCGCTGATCTCGGCGTTCGAGATCAAGGAGGCGATGTTCGAGGAGATAGAGGAGCGGGAGGAGGCGGGCCATGCGTGAACCGGGCGCCCACCAGCGCG
>DASXQC010000347.1:0-2998 GCA_036493235.1 Reyranella sp. | reverse complement strand
GTGGTGATGAGATCGCGCGCCAGGCAGATCGATTCGATCATCGCCGTCGCACGATCCTTGTCCACGCCCTGCGGCCACAGGATCTTCGCCCCAGCCTTGCCCTTCTTCGCCTTGTAGCGCTCGAAGCGCCATGTCCCGAGACCGATCGCGACGGCGGCATCGGTCGGCGAGACCGGCGACGTATCGCCGAGCTTCCACGTGCCGGCCGGCAGTTTCGTCCCAAGCGCACCAAAGTCCCACAAGGTCGGCTTGGCCGAGAGCACAAGCACTGCACCGCTTGCCTTGCCGTCTCGGCCCGGCAGCACGGCGAAATCGCCGGCATTGCCGGAAACACCGAGCGATTCGAGCCAGCCGCGGCGCACCGCGTTCTGCTCCTTCAACCACGACCGCCACTTGGACGGCAGGACAAACTGCACCGGCAGGGAAGTGTTCGACCGATCGACGAAGGGCAGCGGCATGGACATGCTCACAAAACTGTAGTGCAAAGAAGCAACATTGCCGGCCGAATGCCGGCTGGCAAGTCAGGAGGGGAGTTGCATGGCCGAGTTCACGCTCGTGATCGGCAACAAGAATTACTCGTCTTGGTCGCTGCGCGGCTGGCTGATGGCCCGGATCGCCGGCATCGAATTCGAGGAGATCATCATCCCGCTCGACCTGCCGGAGACGCAGGCGGCGATCCGCAAGCATTCGCCGTCCGGCCGCGTGCCGGTGCTGCTGCATCGCGGGCTCGCCGTCTGGGAGTCGCTGGCGATCGCCGAGTATCTCAATGACCTGAAGCCCGAGGCCGGGCTGTGGCCGGCAGCGGCCGCCGCCCGGGCGCATGCCCGGTCGATCTCGACGGAGATGCATGCAGGCTTCGCCGAGCTGCGGGACAAGATGCCGATGAACATCCGCGCCTCCTATCCAGGCAAAGGCATGACGCCCGGGGTGCGCGCCGACATCGAGCGCATCACCGGCCTGTGGCGCGACTGCCGCAAGCGCTTCTCGGCGGCCTTCCAGAAGGACGAGGGTTTCCTGTTCGGCACCTTCGGCGCGGCCGACGCGATGTACGCGCCCGTGGTGACGCGACTGCGGACCTACGGTGTGAAGGTCGACACGGACACCGACGCCTACTGCACGGCGGTGATGAACCATCCGGCGATGAAGGACTGGATCGACGCCGCCAAGCACGAACCTTGGCTGATCGCCGAGGCCGAACTGGCGTAGCGCGCAAGACTTCGTCTAGCTTGCGGACATGCGCCAGCTCACCCGCCGCACTGCCCTGCTCTCGGTCCTCGCTGCGCCCGCGGTGGCGCGGGCCGAGGGAGATTATCCCAACCGAACGATCCGCCTGGTGATCCCTTGGCCGCCCGGCGCCTCGGCCGACGCTTTCCTGCGCGTGATGGCGGAGCAGACCGGCAAGCGGCTCGGCCAGTCGATGGTTCCCGACAACAAGCCGGGCGCCAACGCCTCGCTGAGCGGCGTCGCGCTGAAGGATGCCAAGCCCGACGGCTACACGTTGGGACAGGTCCACACCGGAACGTTCCGCGCCGCGATGATGATGGACAAGCCGCCGTACGATGCGCTGACCGACTTCACCTACATCATCCAGCTCTCGGGTTCGGTCCATGGCATCGTCGTGCGCGCCGACAGCCCATGGAAGACCTTCGAGGAGTTCATCGCGGCGGCCAAGAAGACGCCGGGCAAGCTGACCTACGGCACCTTCGGCCAGGCCTCGATCCAGAACTTGGTGATGGTCGACCTGCAGCAGCGACTCGGCGCCGAGCTGACGCACGTGCCTTACAAGGGCGGCGGCGAGCTCTACAACGGCCTGATGGGCGGCGAGATCGATGCGATCGCCGATGCCAGCGGCTGGATCCCGCTGGTGCAGAGCGGCAAGTTCCGGCTGCTCATCGTCTGGGGCTCCAAGCGCATGCCGCTATTCCCCGATGTGCGCACCCTGCAGGACGCCGGCATCGACCTGGTCGTGAACTCGCCCTACGGCGTGTGCGGGCCGAAGGGCATGGACCCGGCCGTCGTGAAGAAGATCCACGACGCCATGAAGGACGCCCTCTTCTCGCCCGAGGTGCAGGCGGTGATGAATACTTACAACATGCCGACGCTCTATCTGGACACCGCGGCTTACGACAGAGCCGCCCGCGAGCAGGTCCAAATCGAGCTCGGCAATCTCAAGCGCGTCGGCATGCTGGCGGTGAAGAACTGACGCCTTCCTCCCGATTCGGAACACGAGAAGCAAAGGAAGAGAAGGACTAAGCTGGTCGACATGCCGACGAATTTCATCTTCATCCTGGCGGACGACCTCGGCTACGCCGACCTCGGTTGCTACGGAGGCCGCGCGCCGGTCTCGCCCAACATCGACCGGATGGCGGCCGAGGGCGTGCGCTTCACGCGGGGCTACGCCAATTCTGCCGTCTGCTCGCCGACGCGGTTCGCCCTGGCGACGGGGCGCTACCAGTACCGGATCCGCGGCGCGGCCGAGGAGCCGATCGGCAGTGCCATGCGCGGCGACAAGGTGATCGGCCTGCCGCCGGACCATCCGACCCTGGCCTCACGTTTGGCTGAAGCCGGATATCGCACGGCCCTGATCGGCAAATGGCACCTCGGCTTCCCGCCGACCTTCAGTCCGTTGAAGAGCGGATACCACGAGCATTTCGGCCCGCTGTCGGGCGGCGTCGACTATTTCACTCACCAGGACAGCTTCGGCGAGCATGACCTGTTCGAAAACGACACCGAGGTCCATCGCGACGGTTATCTCACAGACCTATTGAGCGCGCGCGCCACCGACTTCGTATCGCGGTCCGCCCGCGCCAGGCAGCCGGTCCTGCTCAGCCTGCACTACACCGCGCCGCACTGGCCATGGGAGACGCGCGAGGACGGGGAGCTGGCGAAGACGTTCGGCAAGGGCCATCCGATCTATCACCTCGACGGCGGCAACATTCACGCCTACCGGCGCATGATCCATCACATGGACGAGGGCATCGGCCGCGTCCTCGCCGCG
>DASXQC010000346.1:0-11736 GCA_036493235.1 Reyranella sp. | reverse complement strand
GCCCGACCATCGAGAAGTTCCACAGGCCCGAGCCGTGGCTGATCGGCGCGGCATGGATCATCGAGCTGCCGGTCGGCGGCCGATCGACATCGGCGTAGTAGTTCAGCGCCATGGTGAGCAGGTTGCGATGGCTGAGCATCGCGCCCTTGGGCCGCCCCGTGGTGCCCGAGGTGTAGAACAGCCAGGCGAGATCGGCGGGTTCGCAATCGGCGATGCGGCTCGGATCGCCCACCTCCATGAAATGATAGGCCTTGGTCGAGACGTCGACGATCTCCTTCAAGGCCGGCGCCTCTTTCGCGGCCTCGGCGATGGTCGCGGCGAGATCGTCGGTGACGAAGCAGAGCCTGGCGCCGGAGTTCTCGAGGATGAAGGCGAACTCCTTGGCATGCAGCTTGGCGTTCATCGGCACCGCACACAGGCCCGCGTGCCAGATCGCGTACATGACCTCGAGCGATTCGACGCAGTTGGTCATCGCGAAGGCGACCCGGTCGCCCTTCTCGAATCCGAACCGCGCCCGCAGGTGCGTGCTCATCACCGAGACCTTGCGCCAGAAGTCGCGGTAGCTGAGATATGCCTGCTCGCCGCGTGCGAGTGCGGGGACGTCGCGGAATTCCTGGGCCGCGCCGAGCAGCAAATGGGCGATGTTCATGGCGGCCAACTATTGCAGGCCGGCCGCAGCCCTTGCAATGTGAGCCCATGCAGGAATTCGATTTCGCCATCGTCGGCGCGGGCATTGCCGGCGTCTCCCTCGCCTACCATCTCGCCCCGCAGGCCAAGGTGATCATCCTCGAACGCGAGCACGTGCCGGCCTATCACACGACCGGCCGCTCGGCGGCGCTGCATTCGGAGACCTATGGCTCGGCCGAGATCCGGGCCATCACGGTCGCGGCCGGCCATTTCTATCGCAAACCGCCCGAGGGTTTCACCGACCATCCCTTACTGACGCCGCGCGGCGCGCTGCTCGCCGGCCGGGCGGAACAAGAAGCGGGTGTGCGCAAGGCGGCCGTGGAGTTCGCCAAGCTGGTGCCGACCGTGCGCTGGCTCGAGCCGGCCGAGGCGCTGCGCCACCAGCCCTTGCTGCGACCGGAGGCCTGTGCCGGCGGCGCGGTGTTCGAGGAGGCCGAGGATATGGATGTCGCGGCGATCCATGCCGGCTTCCTCAAGGGCGCGCGAGCGGCCGGCGCCGTGCTGCGGCTCGACGCGGAGGTCTCGGCGCTCGATCGCGCGGACGGCCGCTGGACGATCAGGCTGCGCGACGGCGAGGCCGTCGCTGCCGCCAATCTCGTCAACGCTGCGGGCGCGTGGGCCGACGTGGTCGCGGGCCTGGGCGGAGCGAAGCCGGTCGGGCTGGTCCCCAAGCGGCGCACCGCCTTCACCTTCGACGCGCCGGCCGGCCTGGCGCTCGGTAGCCTGCCGGCGGTGATCGACTTCGACGAGAGCTGGTACATCAAGCCTGAGGTCGGCCAGATCCTCGGTTCTCCAGCGGACGAAACGCCGTCGCCGCCGTGCGATGCCCAGCCCGAGGAGCTCGACATCGCCATCGCCGTCGATCGCATCCAGACATCGACCACGCTGCAAATTGCGCGGATCAAGAACAAATGGGCGGGACTTCGGAGCTTCGTCGCCGACAAGAATCTCGTCGTTGGCTACGACCCTGCGGTCGAAGGCTTCTTCTGGCTGGCTGGCCAGGGCGGCTACGGCATCCAGACCGGCGCGGCCGCTGGTCGGCTCGCCGCCAGCCTCGCGCTGGGCAAAGGCCTGCCCTCCGACATCGCCAAACTCGGCGTGAGCGAGAAGGCTCTGTCGCCCGCCCGCTTCACGCAGGGGTGATCGCGGAATCGCACTCCCGACACCGCCGCGCCTTCCCGTTTGCGCTATGTCGAGGCATCTTTGCTGGCGTGGGAACAGGAGTCGCCATGGGTAAGTTCACTCTCGTCGCCGCTTCGGCCGCCGCCCTGTTTGCGGCTGGCGCGACGGTGACGGCACGGGCCGAGGGGACCGTGAAATGCAGCGGCGTGAACTCCTGCAAGGGTACGAGCGCGTGCAAGACGTCGCTCTCTTCCTGCAAGGGCAAGAATTCCTGCAAGGGCCTCGGCTGGACGATGACTTCCAGCGAGCAGGAGTGCACGGCCAAGGGCGGCAAAGTTCTCTGACAACTTTGCTCACGTAGACCTCACGACGTTCTTCGACGCGAAAGAGCAGGTCACGGTCCGGTGAGGAGGCACCATCTCCTCTTACGGCCAGAGCACGCCGGAGGATCTGTTTGACCCCTCACGCGGTTCTCAAATTAGTTTGACCGTCTACCGGTCATCGCCTCCCGGACCCCTCGCGTAGACGGCATGCAGGGTCGTCCTGCCGCGCCGTCGCGGCGCGAGACTATCAGGGAGCACATCATGACCAAGCGCATGTTCATCGCCACCGCCGCGTCTATCTTTGCCGCCGGCGCCTTCGCCACCGCGGCCCATGCCGACGGCGGCGTGAAGTGCCACGGCACCAACGCCTGCAAGGGCCAGAGTTCGTGCAAGAGCACGACCAACGCCTGCAAGGGCCAGAATGCCTGCAAGGGCCAGGGCTTCACCGAGACCAAGGATGCGGTGAGCTGCTCGAACCAGGGCGGCAAGGTCCTCTAACGCTCGGAGACATTCCGAGGGTCGGTACGGATGGTGTCTCGGCGGCCGTCCGTCCACTCTGGCTGGCGCGGTCAAGTTCCGCATCGCAAGCCATAGTTTTTGCGTTCCTCAGGCACGGACATGTGGTTGGGCTGGGGACATCTTAAGGGGAGTAATGTCTATGAATTCGAAGCTTATCGTCAGTACGGCTGCGGCGCTGTTCGCCGCGGGCACGCTCGCCACCGCGGCGCACGCGCAGAGCACCAACAAGTGCTACGGCATCAATGCCTGCAAAGGACAGAGCGCCTGCGCCAGCTACAAGACCTCCTGCAAGGGCAAGAACTCCTGCAAGGGTCAGGGCATGACCGTCACCAGCACGACGCTGGAGTGCACTGCGACCGGCGGCTCGCCGACGCCGTAAAAATCCTATGCCGGTGGGGCCGGCAAAGGATGGACGGGCGCCCCGGCTTGCCGGCGGCGCCCGCTCTTTTCTGGAGTACAATCGCGCCATGGATAACGTCGGTTTCGGGCTGGGCCTGCGCCACGAGCACTACGAGGAGATCCTCGCAGCGCCGGGCAAGGTCGAATGGTTCGAGGCGCTCAGCGAGAACTACATGATCGCGGGCGGCCAGCCCCTGCATTGGCTCGACACCTTCCGGCGCGACTACCCGATGGCGCTGCACGGCGTGTCGCTGTCGATCGGCTCGATCGATCCGCTCGACGCGCAGTATCTCACGGATTTCGAGACGCTGATCGCCCGTGTCGAGCCGATGTGGGTCAGCGACCATCTCTGCTTCACCGGCCTGCGCGGCATCAACATGCACGACCTGCTGCCACTGCCCTACACCGAGGAGGCGCTGAACCACGTCGCGGAGCGGGTGATGCAGGTGCAGGACCGCCTGCGGCGCCGGCTGGTGCTGGAGAATGTGTCGAGCTACGTCACCTACGCCGCATCCGAGCTCACCGAATGGGAGTTCATTGCCGAGCTCTGCAAGCGCGCCGACTGCGAGGTGCTGCTCGACGTCAACAACGTCTTCGTCAGCGCCTTCAACCACGAATTCGACCCGATGGATTTTTTGCGCGGTATTCCCCGAGAAAGGGTGCGGCAGTTTCATCTCGCCGGCCACCAGAACAACGGCACGCACATCGTCGACACGCACGATCATCCGATCATCGGCGGCGTATGGGACCTCTATGCCGAGGCGGTGCGGCTGTTCCCCGGCACGCCAACCATGATCGAGCGCGACGCCAACATCCCCTCCTACGCCGAGCTGCTGGCGGAGCTCGACGTGGCGCGTGGCATCGCCGCACGCGTGGCGCAGGAACCGGCGCGCGAGACCGCGGAGTGATCCGCAGTAACGCAGGGTCGCTCGCCGACCTGCAGCGCGCCTTCCAGGACTACGTGCTGGTGAGCAGCGACGCTTTCACCGGCCAGGTGCGCGACACCAGCAAGGCCGACCGGGTCACCCTGCTCGACGTCTATCGCGACGGCTATGCGCTGCGCCTGATCGAAGTCCTGACCATGGACTTCCCGGGCGTGCTGGCGATGGTCGGCCCGGAGGGCTTCGACGCCCTGACGCGCGCCTACATTGCCAACCATCCATCACGCCATCCGTCGGTACGCTGGTTCGGTCGGCAACTCGCGGACTTCCTCGCCACGATCGCGCCCTACGACAGCATGCCCGCACTCGCCGAGATGGCGCGCTTCGAATGGGCGCTGGGCGAGGCCTTCGACTCGGTCGATGCCGAGCCCCTCCAGGCCGAGGCCATCATGGCGGTGCCGCCCGAGGCGTGGGAGACGATCGCCTTCGCGCCGATCCCGGCGCTGCAGTGCGTGGCCTTCGCCCACGACGTGCCGCCGGCCTGGCAGCGCCGCGAGGACACCGTGCCCGGCACGCTCGACGTCGCGGCCCTCGACGCGCCGGTGCCGTGGGTGATCTGGCGGCCCGAACGGGTATCGAATTTCCGCTCGCTCGAGCCCGACGAAGCGGCGATGCTGGGGGCGATGATTGAAGGCCAGCCGTTCCCGGCGCTCTGCGTGGCGCTATTGCCCTATATCGAGGAGGATCAGGCGGCCGCCCGCGCCGCCGGCCTGTTACGCGCGTGGGTCGAGGAAGGAATGATCGGCTCCTTCAGCCACTAGCTTCTGACCGCTTGGCCTCTGCCCGCTTGATGGAATTGGTAGACATACAGGACTTAAAATCCTGAGGCCCGTGAGGGCCGTGCCGGTTCGAGTCCGGCAGCGGGTACCAGCCTTCAGTCACAAGACCGCCCGAGCCGGCAGACGCAACCCCGGCCTTTGTTCGCCGTTCCTTCTCCGAGTACGCGACACGTCCGGAGGAGGCGGTGATGGCCCATGTTCTCTATGCGCGACGCCGCTGGCTGATTGGAGCCACGGGCCTTTCCCTATTCGCGGCAGCGCCCAGCCTGGCCGCACCGCAGAGCCCGACCGGCAAGAAGAGCGCCGAATCGGTGCCCGTCACGGCGACCGAGGATCTGATGCGCGAGCACGGCGTGGTCGAGCGGCTGCTGCTGATCTACGACACCGCCATCCGCCGGCTGGGCCAGGGCGAGGATCTCGATCCGAAGATCCTCACCCAGACCGCAGAGACGATGCGCGATTTCGTACACGACTATCACGAGAAGAACGAGGAGGAGCAGGTCTTCCCGCACTTCAAGACGGCCGGCCGCATGGTCGAATTGGTTACCGTCCTGCAGGCGCAGCATGCCGCCTGCCGCAAGCTCACCGAGCGCGTGCTCGACCTCTCGCCCAAGAGCGGGAGCAAGGAGCAACGCGACCAGATGATCCAGGCCATACAGGCCACCATCACCATGTACCGTCCGCATGCCGCGCGCGAGGACACCGACGTCTTTCCGACGCTGCGCAGCCTGGTGACGCCCAACGAGTTCGAGCAGATCGGCGAGACGCTCGAGAAGAGCGAGACCGAGAAGTTCGGCGCCGATGGCTTCGAGAAAGTCGTCAAGAAGATCGGGGCGCTGGAGAAGCGCCTCGGCATCGACGATATCTCTCAGTTCACCCCGAAGTCGTAGCGCGTAGCGCTACGACTGGCGGTGTGTAGCGCTGGAGAGCCGCAGGCCCGAAGCGCGGGCACCGCACCGTGCAGAACAGATACGGGTATCGCCAACTCGGTTCATTCTGCGCCGAGCGGCGCCCGCACTGCGTTCGCTGCAGCGCTACACGCGGCCCCTGTCACTACAGAGGCTAGCGCGACGCGCTAACCTCTGTAGTGACAGGCGACCCAATGTCCCGGCCGCTTCTCCAGCAGCTCCGGATCACGTTGCGCACATTCCGGCTTGGCGATCGGGCAGCGGGTGTGGAAATGGCAGCCTGACGGTGGGCGGATCGGGTTGGGCACATCGCCCTGCAGCATGATGCGCTTACGCTTCACCGTCGGGTCAGGGATCGGGACGGCCGACAGCAATGCTTCCGTGTAGGGATGCAACGGCGCGTCGTAGAGCGCACGCGAGGGCGCGATCTCGACCACGCGGCCGAGATACATCACCGCGACCCGGCTGGAGATGTGCTCCACCACCGAAAGATCGTGGGCGATGAACAGATAGGTCAGCTCGAACTTTTCCTGCAGATCCTCGAGCAGGTTGATCACCTGGGCCTGGATCGAGACGTCGAGCGCCGAGACGGGTTCGTCGCACACCACCAGCTTGGGCTCGACCGCCAGCGCGCGCGCGATGCCGATGCGCTGGCGCTGGCCACCCGAGAACTCGTGCGGGAAGCGGAACAGATGATCCGGCTGCAGGCCGACCGTCTCCAGCAGCTCCACCACCCGCTCCTCCAGCGCCTTGCGCGACTTGGCGAGACCGTGGATCTGCAGCGCTTCGCCGATGATCGCACCGACCGTCAGGCGCGGATTGAGCGAGGCATACGGGTCCTGGAAGATGATCTGCATGTCCCGCCGCAACTGGCGCAGCGCGTCGGTGCCGAGGCGCGTGACGTCGGCACCCTGAAACCACACCTCGCCCGAGGTCGGTTCGATCAGCCGCAGGATGCAGCGGCCGGTCGTCGACTTGCCGCAGCCCGATTCGCCCACCAGCCCGAGTGTCTCGCCCTTGCCGATGTCGAAGCTCACGCCGTCGACGGCGTGCACATAGTCGTGCGTGCGCGCGAATACGCCGCTCGAGATGGCGAAGTGCTTCTTGAGGTTCTTTACGGAGAGCAGGGTCTCGGTCATGGCATCCGTCACAGGACACAGGCCACGCGATGGCCGGGCCCGACTTCCTTGAGCGGCGGCATGCCGCGCACGCAGACATCCATCGCGTACTTGCAGCGCGAGGCGAAGCGGCAGCCAGTCGGTGGATTCAGCAGGCTCGGCACCGAACCGGGAATCGCCTCGAGCCGGTCCTTGTGCTCGGCGGCGCGGTCGACGCGCGGGATCGAGCGGATCAGGCCCTGCGTGTAAGGATGCCGCGGGTTGCCGAACAGCGCCTCGACCGGCGCCTCTTCGACCACTTTGCCGGCATACATCACCACCACGCGCTGGCAGGTCTCGGCGACTACGCCCATGGCGTGGGTGATCAGCATGATCGACATGCCGAGCTTGTCCTTCATTTCCTGCATCAGCTCGAGAATCTGCGCCTGGATGGTGACGTCGAGCGCGGTGGTCGGCTCGTCGGCAATCAGCAGCTTGGGCTTGCACGACATCGCCATGGCGATCATCACGCGCTGGCGCATACCGCCGGAGAACTGGTGCGGGTAGTCGTGCACCCGCTTCTGCGGATTGGGGATGTTGACCAGCCGCAGCATCTCGACCGCTGCCTGGGTCGCCTGCTTGGCGCTAAGCTTCTCGTGCTGCTGCAGCACCTCGGCGATCTGGTACCCGACCGTGTAGACCGGATTGAGCGAGGTCATCGGCTCCTGGAAGATGATGGCGATCTCGCGGGCGCGGATCTTGTCCATCTCGCCCTGGCTGAGCGGAATCAGGTCGCGGCCCTGCCACAGGATCTGGCCGGCCTCGAAGCGGCCGGGCGGCATGTCGATCAGCTTCAGCACCGAGCGGGCAGTCACGGTCTTGCCGCAGCCCGATTCGCCCACTACGCCCAGCGTCTCGCCGCGGTCGATGTGCAGGTCGACACCGTCGACCGCTCGCACCAGTCCGTCGTCCGTCGCGAACCAGGTCTTCAGTCCGCGGATGTCGAGCAGGGTTTCGGCCATGAGGTTACAGCACGCGCCGGGGGTCGAACGCGTCGCGCAGCCCGTCACCGATGAAGTTGATCGTCAGAACGGCGATAAAGATCGCGCCGCCCGAGAACAGGGCCCAGTGCGGAGCGATGTCGATCGTGTCCTTGGCGTCGAACAGGACACGTCCCCAGGTCGGGATGTCCGGCGGGAAACCGAGGCCGAGGAAAGACAGCGTCGATTCCGCGATGATCGCCGCGGCGACGTCGATCGTGCCGGCGACGATCACCGGTCCCAGCGCGTTGGGCAGGATGTGCCGGACGACTTGGCGGAAGTTCGAGGCACCGAGCGCGCGGGCGGCCTCGATGAACTCCTTCTCGCGGATCGACAGGATCTGGGCACGCACCAGGCGCGCCACCTGCATCCAGCGCAGCCCCCCGATCACCACCACGATCATGATGAAGACGCCGCCCTGCGTGCCCAGCATCTTGGTCAGCGCATCGCGGAACAGGTAGCTGATCAACAGCAAAAGCGGCAACTGCGGCAGCGACAGGAACAGGTCGGCGAGCCACATCAGGGTGGCGTCAATACCGCCGCGCGACATGCCGGCGACGGCTCCGACCATCACGCCCACTACAGCCGCCACCATCATGGCGCAGAAGCCGACCGCCAGCGAGATGCGGCCGCCGTACAGCAGACGCGCGAGGATGTCCTGGCCGAGGTCGTCGGTGCCGAACGGATGGGCCCATGACGGCCCGTCGAGCTTGGAGGCGAAATCGATCTCGTTGATCGGGACCCGCCAGAGCAACGGACCCAGCAGCACCGCCAGCACGATCAGCCCGAGGATGACCGAGCTTGCCATGGCGAGCTTGTGACGGCGGAACCGCCGCCACGCCTCGTGCCCGGGCGAGAAACGCGCCTTCTTGCGCGGCGCGACTGCGGCCGCGTCCCCAGCCGGCGCCGGGCGCTCAGCGGTAAGAGATGCGGGGGTCGAGCCAGCCATAAAGGACGTCCGCAAGGAGGTTGAACAGGACCACGAGACATGCAAACACGAAGGTCACAGCCATGATGACCGGCGTGTCGTTGGCCAGCATCGCCGAGATCAGCAGCGAACCGATGCCGGGCACACGGAAGATCTGCTCGGTGACGATCGCGCCCGAAAACACGATCGGCATCTGCAGCGCGATCAGGGTCACGACGGGGATCAGCGCCGTCCGCACGATGTGGCGCAGGGTGACGGCGCGCTCGCCGATGCCCTTGGAGCGCGCGGTGGTGACGTAGTCGAGCCGCACCACATCGAGCACCGAGGAGCGCACGTAGCGCACCAGCGAGGCGCCCTGGAACAGGCCGAGCACGGCGACCGGCATGATCGACTGCTTGATCTGCTCCCACCACCAGGTCCAGCCGGTCGAGCTGAGGTCGGCGTTGTAGACCATCGGCAGCCAGTCGAGCTTGACGCTGAACAGCATGATCAGCAGCAGGCCGGTGAAGAAGGTCGGCAGCGAGAAGCCGATGAAGGCCAGCGTGTTGGCGATCTGGTCGAAGATCGAATAGGGCCGCGTGCCGGCCAGCACGCCGACCGGCAGCGCGACGACGATCGCCAGGAACTGGGCCGCGCCGATCACGATCAGCGTGGTCGGCAGGCGCTGCATGATCAGCGTGTCGACATTGATTCGGCTGGCGAAGGAGAAGCCCCAGTCGCCATGCGCCATGGCGCTGATCCAGTGCAGGTAGCGCAGATAGACCGGGTCATCGAGACCGAACTTGGCGCGCAGCGAGGCCGCCACCTCGGGCGGGATCGCCGGGTTGGCGGCGATCTCGCTGAACGGATCGCCCGGGGCCAGCGCCAGCACGCAGAACAGCACGAGGCTGATCCCGAGCAAGCTCGGGATCGCGACGAGTAATCGGCGGATGATGTACTGGCGAGACACCGGGCGGCGTCCCTTACGCTTCCTTGTACCAGTCCTGGATGTCCCAGGTGTTGTTGTCCCAGCCGCTCATGTTGGCCCTGAGCTTGTTGCTGAGCGCGGCGACGCCGGGGCGGGCGACGACCGGGATCACGACCACATCCTTGATCACCATGTCATTGGCCTTGATAAAGATCGCGGCGCGCTTGACCGGGTCGAGCTCGTTCTGGCCCGCCTTGTAGTTGTCGTCGTACTCCTGGCTCCGCCAGCGGGTGATGTTGCGGCCCTGCCACTTGTTGGCCTTGCTCGCCGCCTCCCACGAGCAGAACTGGTTCATGAACAGCTCGGGATCGGGCTGCGTCATGGTCGTGGTGTACATCTGCAGGTCGCAATAGAAGTGCGGGTAGGTGTCGGGGTTCGCCACGTCGGACGAGAAGAACACCGATGCCGTGACCGCCTTCACCTCGATCTCGATGCCGGCCTTCTGGCAGGCCTGCTTGATGATCGCCTGCGTCTTCTGGCGCGGCTGGTTGATCGAGGTCTGGAAGACGTACTTCAGCTTCTTGCCGTCCTTCTCGCGGATGCCGTCGCCGCCCTTCTTCCAGCCGGCCTTCTCGAGGATGTCGTTCGCCTTGTCCACGCTGAACTCGAACTTGGTGTTCTTCGAGTTGAACTTGTCCGGGTTGTTGACGAAGTTCGCCGTGGCGTTGCCGGTGCGGCCGTAGATGAACTTCTCGACCGAGGCGCGGTCGACCAGCAGGTTCAGCGCGTCGCGCACCGCCGGATCACTGAGCGTCGGATGCTTGGTCTTCATCGAGGCGCGCTCGCCGTCGACCTCGGTCCACGGGTCGGTGGTGTTGAGCTGGATGTGCTCGATGTTGCCGCCGGGCGAGATGACGGCGTGGCCCTTGCCGCTCTTCTCGAGCCGCACGAGGATTTCGTCCTCGACCTGCATGTTCCACGCGAAGTCGTACTCGCCTGTCTGCAGCACCGCGCGCGCCGCCGACACGGCGTCGCCGCCGCCCTTCATCTCGATCGCGTCGAAGTACGGACGGTTTTCCTGGTGGTATTTCGGGTTGATCACGCCCGACACCATGTCGCCCGGCTTGAAGTCCTTGAACATGTAGGGGCCGGTGCCGACCGGCTTGAGGTTGGTCGGCGCGTCGCGCGACTTCGCACCCGAATAGTCGGCGAACAGGTGCTTGGGAATGATCATGCCCTGCGTGCCGACGAAGGCGTTCGCCCAGAACGGCGTCGGCTTGTCGAATTTGATGGTGATCGTGTGGTCGTCGACCTTCTCGACGACGACGTCCTTGTAGTTGGCGACGGTGACCGCCGCAGTCGCCGGATCCTTGGCGTATTCCCAGTTGAAGACCACGTCGTCGGCGGTGAACGGCTTGCCGTCGTGCCACGTCACGTTCTTCTTGAGCTTCCAGGTGACCGACTTGCCGTCCTTCGCCAGCGTGCCGTCCTCGAGTCCGGGGATCGACTCGGCCAGCACCGGCTTCATGTTGCCGTCGGCGTCCCAGTTGGCGAGCGGCTCGTAGAACAGGCGCGAACCGTCCTGGTCCTTGGTGCCGACCGCGAAGTGCGGATTGAGCAGAGTCGGGCCCTGCCACCACAGCACCTTCAGCAGACCGCCGCCGCCACGCTTGGTCGGCTTGTAGGTCGACTTCGATTGCGCCATCGCCACACCACCGATGGCCAGCAGCTGGGTCGCCATCGGCGCCGTCAGGCCCACCGCCAGCATACGCCGCACGAAGCCGCGCCTGGACAGGCGGCCAGCCTTCACGTTGGCGATCAGACCCCGCAAATCACGTTCGTTCATGACACATCCCTTCTTGGCCATCCCTCAACCGCTCTCGCTATCTTGCAAGATGCGTGCAATCCTTGATCTGAACAGGCCAGCACGCTGCCGTCAACGAGTGCGCGCCAGTTTGGGGGAGAGAGCGCATGGCATGGCTGTATCTTGTCGTCGCAGGCCTGTTCGAGATCGGCTGGCCGCTCGGCCTCAAGAAAGGCTGGACCGCCGGCGGCCTTCAAGTCGGGTGGCTGCTGTTCGCGATCG